>JAQVWU010000020.1 GCA_028709565.1 Eubacteriales bacterium | reverse complement strand
GCCCATGAGCACCCCGCTGCCTGTCAGCGAGAGATAGGGCTGCCTTTGCACCTGGGTGATGCCCGCGGCTTCAAGATTCGCGCGGTCCAACGTTCCCAGCACCGTAGAGGTGGCGTTGACAAAATTGGCACCTAAAGTTTCCACAATATCAAGAAAATCATTGACATTGGCATAGGCGACCGCGTATCTGCCGCCCAGCGTCTGGGTCAGCAGCACGCGCGGGTCATCGGCAAGGGCTAAATATTCGGTTGGTCTCAGTATAAAATCCACCGTGTCTGGCGCGTTGATAAATTCGCTGACCGTCATTGAGTTGTTTACGATAAACACCTCCCCGCTTTTGGCATATCTTCGGCGTTATAATTTTTGCACGCGTGTCCCTAGGAAAACGCCCCTCCCGTGCGGGTATACGCGACCAGTTCGGTCATTGTGTCGCACAGACTCAGCGTTCCGTACCCCCATATGTTGTTGGGATATTCTATGGGAAAATCCCTTGAGGCGCCCCTGCGGAGAAAGGCCTTTACCCGCTGCCCGTATAAAAAGGGGTCGTTCCCCAAAACAATACCCCACTGCATCATAAGT
This sequence comes from Eubacteriales bacterium, assembly GCA_028709565.1. Lineage (GTDB taxonomy): Bacteria > Bacillota > Clostridia > Oscillospirales > CAG-272 > JAQVWU01. The sequence continues at coordinate 16,413 of JAQVWU010000020.1, read as the reverse complement.
GCGGCCGAACCGGTGACAAAGGGTACGGCCATGCTGGTCCCGGTATAGACATCATAACCGCCGCCCGAACGTGTGGTATAGATATCCACACCCGGCGCTGTCAGATCGGGTTTTGTTATATTAACCGCTCTTAACGGTCCGCGTCCGGAAAAATCCGCGGAGATGCTGACAATGGCGTTATAGGCGCCGACGGCTATTATACTGTGAGCGGTGGAGGGCAGGGTCAGGGTGGTGGGCAAACTCGGATTCAAAAACGAGGTTTCCCGGGATACCTCCTCGCCTGTCGGCAGCCATATGTCAATCCGGCCGTCAATAATATTAACCCCCGTTATCTCCAGTCTCCAAACCCCCGGTGAAATGACCTGGTTTTGAGTTTGCAGCAGTATATAGACCTCCTGGTCCACCCTGTAGTGATTGGGCTGACCATACAGTACCGAAACGCCCACGCCGTCCAGTGTAATGCGGGTTACACTCTGCACCGGTCTGATTATCCCCGTTGATCCGCCGCCCGGAGAAATCAGCTCAAGATTGACGGTATCGACAAAATCCTTCCATAACGTGATATACACCGTTCTCAAAACGCCTGCCAGTGCAAACTCAACATCGACCGTTTGGCCCCGGGTGAGGGTCGCGGAAAAATGGTGGGCGGTGATGCCTTCGTTGCCGGTGGCGACCGCTATGACCGTTTTCCATTTTTCCGCCATGGAGTCAAGAAAACGCTCAAACAGCGAGTTGCCGTCATGGGAACCGTTATTGGTGCCGTAGCTGATATTTATAGCCAGCGGCATGCGCAGTTCCTCGGCTTTATCCGATATGTATTTAACCGCCCGCATGATTTCTGTGGACCGAGTGAGCGATTCGCTGCCGGCATAACCGAGTTTTACGGCGATGATGGATGCTTCGGGCGCAACCCCTCTTTCAAGACCGGCGCTGCCGTTGCCGTTACCCGCCGCGATTCCGGCCACCGCCGTACCGTGTCCTATAATATCGGCGCCCGGAACCTGTGTAAACGGTGCTTCACCCGAGAGCGCGCGATTTATCATGTCATTGTCATATTCGGAACCGTAGGCGAAACCTTCAGGCGGTGTTCCGGGCAGGGTCTGGTCCCATATATACAGAATACGGCTGGTGCCGTCGGCGTTTATGAAATCCGGATGTGTATAATCGATACCCGAATCTATAATGCCGATTATAACGCCCTGTCCCCTGAGCCCGAGTCCCGCAATGTTTTGAACGGGGGAGATACAGGCGCTGCTCAGCCCGTAACGCAGTACATATGTCAGATATTTCGGCAGTTCTATGTATTCAATTTCATCATAATCGTACAGTTCCAGCAGCCGGTTAAGGGGCAGGGTCATTATGGCGTAATTGACGCTCAGTATTTCGGTCAAAGCTCCCGTCAGTTCACCGACACGCTGTATATCCCCGTTGTATTTGACGATTACCTCAATGGAGTCGCTGCCCGACATATTGTCTGAGCGGAAACCGGTCAGTCTGTCAAGGCGTATAAAGGGCGCGACATTTATACCGTCCATTTATAATCACCTCTAATACAGACAGTCGATCTTTGACACGGCGATACGCATGTGACGGGGGCGTGAACGGTGCCACACATAGCCGTATAACACATTGTTGTTTACATCGGTGACATACATCCAGAAACCGGCGCCCCTGACCGTCCAGATATAGACAAAGAGATTTATATACTGTTTAATAAACTGCGGTCCGGTGCCCTTCAGCGCGGGACAATATGCCGGAATAAAACCGGGAGGTTTCAGCCTCTGTTTATATGACATGCGTTTCTCCAAATCGATTTTATAATATGAACGAAATCAACCGATATTCATATTATATTACAGAGGTGATTTTAATATGAATAATACCGGCAACAACGGGGGAAACGATATCGATACGGGTTTTCTGCATGCAAACGTCATATCGGAAAGCGCTCTGGTCCCCATTGACAACGCGCGCATCCGCATTACCGAAAGGGGTTCGGCCGATGTGATTGAGGAACTGACCACAAACCCCTCGGGGCAGACGGCGACCGTCGACCTGCCCGCCCCTCCCTTCGAATTCTCGCAGGCATACAGCGACAACAAGCCTTATTCCGAATACGACCTGACGGTTGAAGCCGACGGTTTTGAAACGCTGACCATGGTGGGTGTGCAGATTCTGCCCTCGCGCAGGGCGCTGCAAAACTTTTTTCTGTTTCCCGCTCAAACCGCGGCCCCCGCCGACGAGAGCATTACGATTGAGGAACATACCCTGTGGGGGGTCTTTCCGCCCAAAATACCGGAAGCCGAGGTTAAACCGCTGCCCGAAACCACCGGATTTATCGTTCTGCCCGAACCGGTCATACCGGAATTTGTCATTGTCCATCTGGGTGTTCCCAATGACACCTCCGCGCCCAACGTATGGGTTCCGTTCAAAGACTATATAAAAAACGTTGCCTGCTGTGAAATCTATTCGACCTGGCCCGACCAGACAATGAAGGCGAACATCCTGGCGATATTATCGTTTACCCTGAACCGGGTATATACCGAATGGTACAGGGGCAGAGGGTATGATTTCACCATCACCAACTCAACGGCTTACGACCACGCCTTCAGCTATGAACGCAACATATTCGACGATATCTCGGTCATCGTGGACGAATTGTTCACCACGTTTATCACCAAACCGAATATCCGCCAGCCTCTCTTTACCCAATATTGCGACGGACAGCGGGTTATGTGTGAAGTAGGTATGCATCAGTGGGGGTCAAAGGATTTGGGCGACCGGGGTTTATCGGCCATGGACATATTGCAGAGATATTACGGTTATGACATATATCTGCGTCAGGCTGACCGGGTGGAGGGGGTTCCCAGGTCCTACCCCGGCACGCCGCTGAGCGTGGGGTCAACGGGCGCCGACGTGCGCACCATACAAACCCAGCTCAACGCGATATCCGATAATTTTCCCGCCATTATAAAACTGGCCGTTGACGGCATCTTCGGGTCCAAAACCGAAACGGCGGTAAGAACCTTTCAGGATATTTTCAATCTGCCGGTCACCGGCGTTGTCGATTTCGCCACCTGGTACCGCATATCGAGCATCTATGTCGCCGTCACCCGCATGGCCGAATTATAAAAAATAAATTTATATTTAAAATCGCTATTGACAAACCGGATTTTATGTGGTATCATGTCAAATATCATTTCTAAGCAAGAGCAATTAAAAGTTATGTAAAGTAAATTTTAATTTTAAGGGAACAGAATCCTATGAAACATTTGTTTACAGGCATCATAATTATACTAACCGTCATTATCGTCAATGACGGAAGTTTTGGTTGCCTGCGAACGGATTAGTCGAACTATATATCGATATATTCCAGGTCCTGCAGCGTAACCGCGGCGGGACTTTTTTAGTTTATTAACTTAAATCACAAAGGCAGAGCGGATTATTATGTTGTCACAATCATCGTTTCAGATAATTATAATTATTAACGTCGTTATCGTCCTACTCGGAGATAGCGCCGCCGGTTTTGCCTGAAAACGAGATAATGCGTGATAAATGCAGGATCCGGGGCGAAACCGTCCCGGATCCTTTTATTTTAAATAAATACTAAATATTACAAAAAGTTGCGAAAGGAGAACATCATGGGCAGACAGGTGAAAATATTCGATACCACCCTGCGTGACGGCGAACAGGCCCCCGGGTGCAGCATGAATCTGAATGAAAAACTGGAGGTCGCGCGCCGACTTGAACTGCTCAGGGTCGATGTCATAGAAGCCGGATTCGCGGTATCCTCCCCCGGCGATTTTGAATCGGTGAGCGCGATTGCGGAAAAAATCAGGAACTGTACCGTCGCCTCCCTCGCCAGATGCGTTGAAAAAGATATTGATACCGCGTATGACGCGCTCAAAAAGGCTGTCAGTCCCCGTATACATGTTTTCATCGCCACATCGCCGCTGCACATGGAATATAAGCTGCGCATGTCGCCCGAGCAGGTAATCGAAAACGCCGCTCAGTCGGTAAAATACGCCCGGAGACTCTGCTCCGACATCGAATTTTCGGCGGAGGACGCCTCCCGCAGCGACCCCGAATTCCTTGTACGGGTGATAGACGCAGCCGTTAAAAACGGCGCATCGGTAATAAATATTCCGGATACCGTAGGCTACGCCACACCGCATGAGATGCGCGAACTCATTGAATTTCTGCGAAACAGGGTGCCGGACAGCGACAGGGTTGAATTTTCGGTCCACTGCCACAATGATCTGGGCATGGCGACGGCCAACTCCCTCGCGGGTGTGGCCGGCGGAGCCGTTCAGATCGAATGCTCGGTCAACGGTCTGGGGGAAAGGGCGGGCAACGCTCCCCTTGAAGAGGTGGTAATGGCGATAAAAACACGCCCCGAGCTGTATGACGCGGCGATAAACATCGACACCGCCAATATATACAAAGCGTCCAAACTGGTTTATAATATTATAGGCAGGACGGCGCCCATCAACAAACCCATTGTGGGTCCCAACGCCTTCGCCCACGAAGCCGGCATTCACCAGCACGGCGTGCTTGCCAACAGAAGCACCTATGAAATCATGACCCCCGAATCCATCGGCATAAACAAAGGTCATATGGTGCTCGGCAAACACTCGGGACGGCACGCCTTTGAGACAAGGCTCACCGAACTCGGTTTTGAGCTGTCCTCCGCCGACCTGGATATATGCTTTGCCAAATTCAAGGAACTGAGCGACAAGAAAAAAGACATCACCGATAAGGACATAGAAGCCCTCGCCAACAACATCCAGCCGCCGGAATCTGAGGACGACTATACCCTGGTGAATTTCTCGGTGCAGTCGGGCAATTTCACCACGGCCATCGCCGTCATAACCCTCAGGAGGGGGGATGAGGTGACCCAGGAGGTGACCCTCGGCGACGGCCCTGTCGACGCTTCATATAAAGCAATCGATAAAATCATTAATCCCCCGGCCCACAGCTTTGATACCTATATAATCCACTCGGTATCCGAAGGCAAGGACAGTCTGGGCGAGGTGCTCATCACACTGAGATACGCCGACAGAATTTTCAACGGCAAAGGACTGTCGACCGATATTATCGAAGCCAGCATCCTTTCATATATAAACGCGCAAAACAAACTCATGGCATATAAAAACACTCATCAATCGCAGGAATTGCAAGAATCAGAATGATCGGAATAATCGGAGGAATCAGGCAATGATGCTGACCGGAGCGCAGATAATAACAGAGGTTTTAATCGATGAGGGTATCGATAAGGTTTTCGGATACCCGGGCGGCGCCGTCCTGAATATTTACGACGCGTTATATAAATCAAGCGACAGAATCAGGCACTATATAACCAGTCACGAACAGGGAGCGGCTCACAGCGCCGACGGATACGCCAGGGCGACCGGCAGGACGGGGGTTGTCATCGCCACCTCGGGGCCGGGAGCCACCAACCTGGTCACCGGAATCGCCACCGCATATCTGGATTCGTCGCCGGTACTCGCTATAACCGGCAACGTAGGCCAGCCCCTCATAGGCAAGGACAGCTTTCAGGAGGTCGACATAATCGGCATCACCATGCCGATAACCAAGCACAATTACATGGTCAAGGATGTCACCAAGCTGGCCGACACGGTGAGAGAAGGCCTCATGATCGCCGCTTCGGGCAGACCGGGACCGGTATTGATCGATGTGCCCAAGGACATTCAGACGGCGCTCTGCGAATATACCCCCCGGCAGAAACCGGTCAGACCGGCGAAGATATTAAAGAAAGCCGCGGAAGCGGATCTGGAAAGGGCGGCCGAACTCATCGTCAAGGCGCAGCGGCCCTTTATATACGCGGGTGGCGGCGTGGTTATAGCCAACGCCGCGCCGCAGCTGCTGGAATTCGCCGACCTGATTGACGCGCCGATAGGGCTGAGCATGATGGGGCTGTCGGCCGTACCCGCCGACCATCCGAAAAATCTCGGCATGACCGGCATGCACGGAAAATTCGCGGCATCCAAGGTCATGTCCAAGTCCGATCTGATTATAGCCGTCGGCATTCGCTTCTCCGACAGGGCAACCGGCAGCAAACCGGAATTTGTCAGAGGGCGCAGGGTGCTGCATATCGATATAGATCCGGCCGAAATCGGCAAGAACATCCCCGCGTATGTAGCGGTGCTGGGGGATGTGGGGGATGTGCTGTCCCGGCTGAACACACGGCTGACAAAGCAGACCCGCCTTGAGTGGGAGGAGGAAATCAACGGCATCCGCCACTGCCCGGACAGCCGGCTCGAGATGCAAAAGGGCAAACTGACACCCCAGGCGATAATAGAGGAGGTCAGAAGCCGTGCGGAGGACGACGCGGTTATCGCGACCGACGTCGGGCAGCATCAGATGTGGGTCAGCCAGTATTACCGGTTCAGCGCTCCCCGCACCCTGGTTACCTCCGGGGGACTGGGCACCATGGGATTCGGCATGGGCGCCGCCATCGGTGCCTGTATCGGAAACAACAAAAAGCGAACCGTTTTGTTTACCGGAGACGGAAGTTTTCACATGAATCTCAACGAGACGGCCACCGCAGTATCCAACAACCTGCCGCTCATTGTCATCATAATGAACAACAACGCACTGGGCATGGTCAGACAATGGCAAACCATGTTTTTCGACAAACGTTATTCGAATACCACCCTTAACAGAAAAACCGACTTTGTCAAACTCGCCGAAGCCTTCGGCGCCGGGGGATACAGAATAAATAACATCGGCGAACTGGATGGCGTTCTTGGCAAGGCCTTCGGGGCAGCCGGTCCGGTCATCATCGACGCGGTTATTGACAGCGACGAGATGGTACTGCCCATGATCCCGCCCGGCGGAACGATAAACGATATTATACTGAGGGGTTAAGACAAAATCATGAACGGAAATATGAACGGAAATACCGATGAGACAACAGCAAAAAAAACAAAATTCATTTTATGCCTGCTGGTAAGAAACGAATCCGGTGTTCTGACCCGCATCTCGGGCCTCTTCGCCCGCAGAGCCTTCAATATCGACAGCTTATCGGTAGGCGAAACCGAGAACCCCCTGATATCACGGATTACCATCTCGGCTTTCGGGGACGAATATATCAGGGAACAGATAATAAAACAGCTCTCAAAGCTCCATGACGTTCTGACCATCGAGCTCATGGACCCGGAAAAAACGGTGCTCCGCGAACTGCTGCTCTTAAAACTGCATGTAAAAAAGGGCGAGCAGAACGAGATTATGCAGGCTGCCTCGGTATTCCGCGCGAAGATTGTCGACCTGTCCCAGAGCGCAATGATACTGGAGCTGACCGGAGACACCCCTAAAATCAACGCTTTTATTGAGTTCTTAGTGCCTTACGGCATAACGGAACTCTGCCGTACGGGTATTACGGCTGTCGGCAGAGGAAATTATATATTAAAAAATATTGAGGAGGAAAATGAAGATGGCACGGATGTATTATGAAAAGGATTGCGATTTATCCCGGCTGAACGGAAAAACGATAGCGGTTATCGGTTACGGCAGTCAGGGTCACGCCCACGCGCTTAATTTGCGGGACAGCGGGGTATCGGTGATTGTGGGGCTGTATGAGGGTTCCCGGTCATGGGAAAAGGCCGAGGACGCAGGGCTTACCGTCATGAACACCCCGGACGCGGTAAAACGGGCGGATGTGGTCATGATACTGGTAAACGACGAAAAGCAGGCGCGCCTCTACAACGAGGATATCGCCCCCTATCTCAGGAGCGGTTGCTCTCTCGCCTTTGCCCACGGGTTTAACATCCACTACGGTCAGATTGTCCCTCCCGACGACGCCGACGTCATAATGATCGCCCCCAAGGGTCCGGGGCATACCGTGAGAAGCCAGTATACCGAGGGGCGCGGAGTGCCCTGTCTGGTCGCGGTCCGCCGGGACGTGAGCGGCGGCGCCCTTGACACAGCCCTGGCATACGCTGCGGGCATCGGCGGCGCGCGGGCCGGTATCCTTGAGACCACCTTCCAGGAAGAAACCGAAACCGACCTCTTCGGCGAGCAGGCCGTGCTCTGCGGCGGGGTTACCGCTCTGATCAAAGCGGGCTTTGAGACGCTGGTTGAGGCCGGATATCAGCCGGAGAGCGCCTATTTCGAGTGTCTGCATGAGATGAAGCTGATTATCGACCTGGCCGTCGCCAACGGCATTTCGTTTATGCGCTATTCGATCAGCGACACCGCCGAATACGGCGATTATGTCACCGGTTCGCGGATTATAACCGACGAAACGAAGAACGAGATGAAAAAGGTGCTGACCGAAATCCAAAACGGCAGCTTCGCTCGCAACTGGATTCTGGAGAATCAGGCCAACCGCCCGTATTTCAACGCCATGAGACGCATTCAGGCGGAGCACCCGATTGAAAAGGTCGGCGAGGAGCTCAGAGAAAAAATGAGCTGGAAGAAAGATTAAGCATGAACAACGATAAGAACCGCGAAAAGAACAGCGCGAAAATTTTACACGGGGCCGAGCGCTCCCCCCACCGGTCCCTGTTCATGGGCATGGGATACCTGCCCGAACAGCTGGAAAAGCCGCTCATCGGCATCGTCAACTCCTTCAATGAGGCGGTACCCGGACATATTCACCTGGATAAAATCGCGCGGGCGGTAAAGGACGGTGTGCTTGCGGCGGGAGGCACCCCGGTGGAATTTAACACCATAGCGATATGCGACGGGATTGCCATGGGCCATGAGGGTATGAAATACTCGCTGGCAAGCCGGGAGCTAATCGCCGACAGTGTCGAGTGCATGGTCAGCGCCTATTGCTTTGACGGTCTGGTATTCATTCCCAGCTGCGATAAAGTGGTACCCGGCATGCTCATGGCGGCCGCGCGGCTCAACATACCGTCGGTCTTCGTTTCTGGCGGACCCATGCTCACCATCGGCGACGTTACCGACGAGAACAACAAACCCATGGACCTCAATACCGTATTCGAGGCCCTGGGCGCCTATAAGGCGGGCAAAATCGGCCCTGAAAAGCTGGCGTATTACGAATGCAGCGCCTGTCCCGGCTGCGGCTCCTGTTCCGGCATGTTCACCGCCAATTCGATGAACTGCCTGACCGAGGCGCTGGGTATGGCGCTGGGGGGCAACGGTTCGATTCCCGCCGTTTACGCCCAACGGCTGCGGCTGGCGAAGTATACCGGCATGCAGATTTTAAGTCTGGTAAAAGACAACATAAAGCCCCTGGATATCATGAGCGAAGCGGCCTTCCATAACGCGCTGCGGGTGGACATGGCGCTGGGCTGCTCGACCAACTCGGTGCTGCATCTGGCCGCCATCGCAAATGAAGCGGGCATGAAGCTCGATCTGAAGATGGTAAATGAAATCAGCGCCGCAACCCCCAATCTGTGCCGGCTCGCGCCGGCGGGCGGGCATCATATGCAGGATTTATATGCCGCGGGCGGCGTTTATGCCGTGATGAACGAACTGGATAAGGCATCGCTGCTGGACACCTCCCTGATTACCGCAACGTCAAAAACGGTAAAAGAGAATATCGCCGGTTCGCATATAACCGACCGGAATGTCATAAAGAGTGTGAACGCTCCCTATTCCGAAACCGGAGGCATCGCCGTGCTCTTCGGCTCACTGTCCCCGTCGGGCTCGGTGGTAAAGCGCAGCGCCGTATCCCCCGAGATGCAGCGTCACAGCGGTCCGGCCCGGGTGTTTGAATGCGAGGAAGCGGCGGTGGAGGCCATCTACGCGGGCAGGATAGTGTCCGGGGACGTGGTGGTCATCCGCAACGAGGGCCCTGCCGGCGGTCCGGGCATGCGGGAGATGCTGCTGCCCACCTCGGCCATCGCGGGCATGGGTCTGGATAAAGAGGTGGCGCTGGTGACCGACGGCCGTTTTTCGGGTGCCACCCGTGGCGCGGCCATCGGACATATCTCCCCCGAAGCCTACAGGGAAGGTCCCGTCGCCTATGTATGCGAGGGCGATATCATAGAAATCGATATACCCGAATACCGCATCGACCTGCTGGTTTCCCAAGAGGAACTGGAGCGCAGACGCCGGACAATGACCCCGGCGCGCACGGCCGCCCGGGGCTATCTGGGCCGCTATCAAAAACAGGTATCCTCCGCCCACAACGGAGCGGTACTCAAAGAGAATTAATGCAGATATAAATATATTGCAGTTTATCCGTTAACCTCGGGATTAACGGCCCGAAGACTCGAAAGAGAGGTGAATTCATGAAAAAGCTAGAAATCCTGGACTCAACCCTGCGCGACGGAGCGCAGAGCGAGGGTATCTCCTTTTCCGTACTCGATAAATCAAACATCGTTCGCGCGCTGGATGAATTCGGCATAGCGTATATTGAGGCGGGAAATCCGTCGTCCAATCCGAAGGATATCGAATTCTTCAAAAGCGCCGCGAAATTGAAGCTCAGGCACGCAAAACTCTGCGCCTTCGGCAGCACACGCCGCAAGAATATGACCCCCGCTGAGGATGCCCATGTAATGTCACTTCTCGGCGCCGGCACCCCCGCCGTCTCGATATTCGGTAAAGCCTGGGACCTGCATGCCGCCGAAATACTCAGGGTATCCCCCGGAGAAAATCTGCTGATGGTGGAGGAAACGGTCGCCTTCGCCAAAAGCCGCGGCAAAGAGGTGATATTTGACGCCGAACACTTCTTTGACGGTTACGATTCCAATCCCGCATATGCCCTGGCCGTCCTCGAAGCCGCCGCGCGGGGGGGCGCCGATGTGCTGTGTCTGTGCGACACCAACGGCGGAGTCCTGCCCGATACCATACACCGCGTCACCTCGGTTGTCACAAAACGATTCCCCGGTATCCGCACCGGCATACACTGCCATAACGACCTGGGCTGCGCGATTGCCGATTCGATGCTGGCGACCGCGGCCGGGGCGGTCCATATTCAGGGTACCTTTATCGGCTTCGGCGAACGCTGCGGCAACGCCGACCTGAGTGTTATCATCCCCAATCTGCAGCTCAAACAGGGCTATGAGTGCGTCGCGGGGAACCTGACCTCGCTGTCCGAAACGGTGATGAAGATCGCGGGTATCGCCAACCTGGCCGTTCCGCGGGATAAACCCTATACGGGAGAGAGCGCCTTTGCCCATAAGGGCGGCATGCATATCGACGCGCTGACAAAGCTCCCCGGCTCCTATGAGCATGTGGACCCGGGCGCGGTGGGCAACAAACGCAAATTCCTCATGTCCGAGGTTTCCGGCCGCACCACCGTGCTGGCTAAAGTAAAAAACATTGCCCCCCACCTGACCAAGGACTCCCCCGAGATTGCCGCGATAATGAACCGGCTCAAACAGCTGGAACACGAGGGTTATCAGTTCGAAGCGGCCGACGCGAGTTTTGAGCTGGTGGTCATGAAGGCGCTGGACCTGTACAGACCGCACTTTACACTGGTCATGTATAAAACGACCGGGGAATACCCCTCGCCCAACAAAGAGATGACCTCCTCCGCCCTGATAAACATCAATGTCGGCGATAAAAGCGAGACGGCGGCCTCGCTGGGAAACGGCCCGGTGCACGCCCTGGACTCGGCGCTGCGCAAGGCGTTGGGTGTCTTCTATCCCGAGCTGCACAACGTATATCTCATTGACTACAAGGTGCGCGTACTGGAAACCGACCACGCGACGGCGGCGCGGGTGCGGGTTATAATAGAATCGACCGACGGATATAACGTCTGGACCACCGTCGGCGTGTCCACCGATATAATACAGGCAAGCTGGATAGCCCTTGCCGATTCCATCGATTATAAGCTGTCAAAATCAAACCGGGAGGAAACGTTAAAATGCCAATGACAATGTCTCAGAAAATAATCGCCGCCCACTGCGGCAGAAATTCGGTCTCGGCAGGTGAAATCGTTATGGCGGAGGTCGATCTGGTACTGGGCAATGACATCACCTCACCCGTCGCCATCAAGGAATACGCGAAGATCAACAGCCCCGGTGTCTTTGACCGCCGCAAAATCGCGCTGGTCATGGACCATTTCACCCCCAATAAAGACATAAAAGCGGCCGAACAGTGTAAGTTTATCAGGACCTTCGCCAGGGCGAACGACATCGAACATTTTTACGATGTCGGCGAGATGGGGATTGAGCACGCGCTGCTGCCCGAAAAGGGGCTGGTGGGCAGCGGGGAGCTGATAATCGGCGCCGACTCGCACACCTGCACCTACGGGGCGCTCGCCGCCTTTTCCACCGGCGTGGGTTCAACCGATATGGCCTACGCCATGGCTTCGGGCAAAGCCTGGTTCAAGGTTCCCTCAGCCATTCGGTTTGTCCTGAAAAACAAACCCGGCATATGGGTATCGGGCAAAGATATTATCCTGCATATAATCGGCTCCATCGGCGTCAACGGCGCCCTGTACAAATCGATGGAATTTACCGGCGACGGTTTAGCACATCTGTCCATGGAAGACAGACTGTGCATGGCAAACATGGCCATTGAAGCCGGCGCCAAAAACGGCATCTTTGAATTCGATGAGAAAACCGCCGAATTCGAACGGGCCCACAGGCAAAAGCCTTCGGTCGTATATAAAGCCGACGATGACGCCGAATACGAACGGACCCTGGAATACGATCTCTCGCAAATAAGACCGACCGTCGCCTTCCCCCACCTGCCCGACAACACCCGTACCATCGATGAGGTCGGCGAGGTAAAACTCGACCAGGTGGTCATCGGTTCCTGCACAAACGGCAGATTTGAAGATCTGCAGACAGCCGCCGCCATTCTGGAGGGCAGAAGGGTCCACCCGGACTGCCGCACCCTGATTATCCCGGCGACCCAGAAGATCTACCTGCAGGCGATGCGGGCGGGACTGCTGGAGATATTCGTCAACGCCGGCTGCGCTGTTTCCACCCCCACCTGCGGTCCCTGTCTCGGGGGTCATATGGGCATTCTGGCCAAAGGGGAGAGGGCGCTGGCCACCACCAACCGCAATTTCGTAGGCCGGATGGGGCATCCGGAAAGCGAGGTCTATCTGGCGAGCCCCGCCGCCGCCGCCGCCTCGGCCCTCGCCGGTAAAATCGCCTCGCCCGAATCGATGGCAGATTAACATGCCGCACGAAAGGAAGGATATACAGAAAATGAACGCATCCGGAAAAGCGATCAAATACGGAAACAATATAGATACCGATGTCATCATACCCGCCAGATATTTAAACACCTCCGACGTAACGGAACTGGCATCCCACTGTATGGAGGACCTGGACCGCGATTTTGTCAGCCGGGTGCGTCCCGGAGATATCATCGTCGCCGGCGCGAACTTCGGATGCGGCTCCTCCCGTGAGCACGCGCCCATCGCCATCAAAGCCTCCGGCATCTCCTGCGTCATCGCCGCCGATTTTGCCCGTATTTTTTACCGCAACGCCATCAATATCGGACTGCCGATTATAGAATGCCGCGAAGCCGCCCGGGACATCGCTGACGGGGATATCCTGGAAGTGGATTTCAACGGGGGCAGCATCACCAACCTGACAGCAAACACCGTTTATAAAATCAAGCCCTTCCCGCCCTTCCTGCAGAATATAATCCTGTCAGGGGGACTGCTGGCCGCCGCTGACAGCGGGGCACTGAACGACGGCAATTGACAATTTATGAAAGGCCGGTTTAATATGACATATAACATTGCGCTGATCAAGGGCGACGGTATCGGTCCCGAAATCACCGCGGCCGCGGTACGGGTCCTCGGGCTGATCGGCAAAAAGTACGGGCATGACTTTAACTTTCACGAAGCCGCTGCCGGAGGGCGGGCCATTGACGAACACGGCATTCCGCTGCCGCCTCAAACAATCGACATATGCAAAAAAAGCGACGCCGTATTGCTCGGCGCCGTCGGCGGACCCAAATGGGATACCCTGCCCGGGCATCTGCGACCCGAAAGGGCGCTGCTGGGTCTGAGGAAGGAACTGGGGCTGTTCGCCAACCTCCGCCCCGCCGCGCTCTACCCTTCGCTGTCCGCCGCCTGCCCCCTCAGGGCCGATATAGCCGCCGCCGGCATCGATATGGTCATCGTCAGGGAACTGACCGGCGGCATGTATTACGGCGACCGGGGCCGCAGGATGTCGGAGGGCGGCGAGGAGGCCTATGACACCGAATGCTATTCGGCAAGCGAAATCGAGCGCATCGGGCGCACCGCCTTCGAGCTGGCGTCAAAGAGACAGAACAGGCTGGTCAGCATTGACAAGGCCAACGTACTTGAGAGCTCCAGGCTGTGGCGCGAGGTGATACACGCGCTGTCGGCCCAATATCCGCAGGTCGAACTGACCGACATGCTGGTGGACAACGCGGCCATGCAGCTGATAAGAAACCCCGCCCAGTTCGATGTCATCGTCACCGGCAATATGTTCGGCGATATCCTCTCCGACGAGGCGTCCATGCTGACCGGGTCGATAGGGCTGCTGCCCTCCGCTTCGGTGGGCGCAGGCAGGGGCGGTCTGTTCGAGCCCATCCACGGCTCGGCCCCCGACATCGCGGGGCAGAACAAAGCCAATCCCATAGCGACAATACTGTCGGCCGCCATGATGCTGCGATACGCATTCGGTCTGGACCGGGAAGCCGGGGCCGTCGAGGACGCCGTTTCGGGTGTACTGCTCGAGGGGGCCCGTACAGCCGACATCCTCGGTGCCGGCAGCGGACCGGCGCTCACCACCGACGCAATGACCGACGCCATACTGGCAAAAATATAAAAAATATAAAAAAACCGGAGAGACATGTTACGCGGTCTCTCCGGTTTTTATTATTCGGTTATATACTGTTCAGTCGATTAAATCAATATAGCTAAGCAGCTTCTGTTTATCCATCATGCCTATATAGGTGTCGGCGATATTGCCGTCGGCGCCGATAAACACGCTGGTCGGTATACTTGAAATGCCGTAAGCCGACGCCGCGTCCCCGTCGGTATCATAATAAGCCGGGAAGACAAATCCCATTTCTTCTATATAAGCCTTGCCTTTGGCGGCCGTTTCCCTTTGCCCGTCCACCAGGTCAACCATGAGAAAGGTCACGCTGTCCGACACCTCGCCGTACACCTCGTTGAAATGAGGCATTTCCGCTTTACAGGGCGGACACCAGCTTGCCCAGAAGTTGAGCACTATGGGTTCGCCGAAAAAGTCGGAGAGACGATAGGCGTTTCCCCCTTCATCGTATACAGTAAAATCGGGGGCGGTATTTTTTTCGGATTCGCCCGCGCCGGTAATTGCGTCGGATTTGGTTTCGCTCTCCGCCGTCCGGCTGTCCGGCTTGTAATTTGCCGCCGCATAAGTATAGATAAAATACGCCGCCGCGATAAACGCGGTAAACACCAATATCAAAAGCAGGATTTTTGTTCTTTGATTCATAAATTCCGCTCCTTTAAAAAGTAAACAGCGCGAAGAAATATCCCAGCAGTCCGGTCGCCATGAGTATGCCTATAATAACGAGCAGACTGCCCGAGATGATATTTATAACGCGGTAGTGCCGTTTTATAAAATCAAATGCCGATTTTAACCGGTCAATAAGCAGAGCGCTGACAATAAAGGGAATGCCCAGCCCCATGGAAAAGGCGAAGAGCATCAGTATCCCCTTGAGCGTGTTCCCTCCCTGCGCCGCCAGCATGAGCGCCGAACCCAGAAAAGCCCCCACACAGGGTGTCCAGCTGACCGAGAAGATTACGCCGAAGAGCACCGATGAGAAAAAACCGCCCCCCGCAAAGACGTTGCGGCGCGCTCCGCCGCCAATAAAGGGCAGATTCAGAACCCCCATAAAATTCAATCCGAAGATGATGATGATTATACCGAATATGACGTTCAATATCTGTGCGTATGACTGTAGAAATCTGCCCGCGGTGCCGGAAAAGGCCCCCAGGATGACAAACGCAACGGTAAAACCAATGACAAAACCGACGGCGTTTAGCAGTGTGCGGTTTTTCTCTGTCCGGTCCGAATCGGCCGAACCCGAAAAATAGCTGATATATACCGGCAGCATGGGCAGCATGCAGGGTGATATAAATGTAATGATGCCTTCCAAAAAAGAAATGATATATTCCATTAAACCGGCCTTTCGCATATTTTACGCCTGATTTTATATCTCTATTGTATCATGTCTGCGCGGCTCTTACCGTGATAAAGTCACATATATAAATTTTTAATCACCGGAGCAAAAAAATCGTTGACAAAAACCGAAACATACGCTATCGTATCTTTATAAAATCACCGCGCACATAATAACGGGAGGAAATCTCATGAATTGCGACGCATTTATCAAATCACTGCCCCCCCACACCGTGGCTCTTATCGCTCCGCTGCATGCAATCGCGGCGGAACACGGCTGCCGCTGCCGGGTTGACGAAAACGCATACGGGGTAAACCTGGTATATTCGGTCCGAAGCTTTAAAATCAGCCTCAGGGACGGCTCGGT
>JAQVWU010000302.1 GCA_028709565.1 Eubacteriales bacterium | reverse complement strand
ATTGACGTGACGGCATGCTAGTGCAGCGTATCAAAATCGTTTATTACTGCATTGGCGAATTTGACCTGCCGGTTTCTGCATCCGCGACAAAACAAAAAAAACGGCGCAGCCGGGTAACGCATACCATGCCATGCCGATGTTTTGCGGGATTAAAAATCCCTAAGACGCTCCCTCTCTAAATCGGCGTGTCTTTTATTTTGCTCTTGATTACCGACTAAATTATGATATAATAATTGTGACTTAAATAAATAACGGGAGAGACATATGTTTTTTGATTGCAAATACTTTAATTATACCGGACCCGGCAGTATAACCGTCGCGCCGGACGCCCTCATTGACGCGCCCGACGCATTTCTCGGCGATGAGTGCCGCCGGGTAATCGCGCGGGGCGCGGGCGGAACGGGGAAGATGTGCCGCAGGGTAAGTTTTATTGAGGAAATGCCGGCTTCCATAGGCAGCGTTGCGGTGCCCGAATCGGTGGCCGCCGACAGCGACGCCTATGCCCTTGAGACGGGGGAGCACTGCAAACTGTACGGCGCGACCCGCAGAGGATTGTATTACGCGCTCATGACACTGGAGCAGCTCATCGAAGAGGGCAGTCTGGGCTGCGCCGTAATCTATGACGCGCCGGCGGCGGGCTGCGTATACCGCGGATACCGCACATTTATCCCCGGACGGGAGCAGACCGGTCTGTTTAAGAAGACGGTGGACATGCTCGCCTATTATAAATATAATACTCTTTTTATTGAGGTCGGCGGCGCGATGGAATATAAAAAGCATCCCGAAATCAACGACGCCTGGGTGGAATACTGCTCCAAGATCCGCAATATCCCCGGGGCGGCGCATAAAATCCAGTGTGAAACCTATCCGTGGCCCAAGAACTCCATCCATGCCGACAACGGAGCGGGGGATTACCTGACCCAGTCTGAGCTGCGCGAACTCATCGGTTACGCGCGGGAACGGGGACTGGAGGTCATACCGGAGGTGCCCAGTCTGAGCCACTGCGATTATATGCTCAACGCCCACCCCCAGTTTCGCGAACGGGAAGGGGACGCCTATCCCGACACCTACTGCCCGTCAAAACCGGGTGTCTACGATCTGCTCTTCGACATACTCGACGAGGTAATTGAGGTGTTCGAACCCCGGTGGGTGCATATCGGTCACGACGAATGCTACACCCTGGGGATCTGCCCCGATTGCTCAGCGAAGGCGCCGGAGGACCTGTACGCCGACGACGTCAAAAAAATTCAGGCATGGCTGCGCTCAAGGCATATCGGCACCATGATGTGGGGGGACAAACCGCTCCATACCGCCGTGACGGAGGACGGCCGTACAATCAGGCATTTTGCCGAAAAGCTGCCAACCGACGTTGTCATGCTCCACTGGCACTGGAACTTCAATGTCAGCGACGATCTGGTCTTCCACGAACGGGGATTCCCCATGATGTTCGGCAACGTGCGCATGACCCTGCTGGAGGAATGGAAAAAACGCGTCGGCTGGGGGGCGATGGGCGCCTTTGTCTCCAACTGGGGCGCCGAAAGCCCGGAGGAAATGCAGCGCAATATCATCACCCCGGAGATTGTATTCACCGCCCGGGCGCTGTGGAGCGACGATTACCGCGACGAGGTCAGGGATCAGATTCTCGATGAGACCATTGCGGAGCTGTACAGGTACGCGCGCCGGGATATGACGGGACCGCTTATCACCGTCCTCCACACCACCGATTTCTTTATTGAATACCGCTACTTTTTTGACGGGGTCTTTATCGAGAGCGAGCTGTACCTGCTGGGGGATTATGTAATCCGCTATGAGGACAGAACACAGGCGCGCATACCGGTGAAATACGGCACCAATATTTCCAACCGTCATCTGGAGTGGACCGCCGAAAACATCGCGCTGCTGGAGGTCACCTGTTCAACTATACCGGAAAAGCGCCGCTGCGAGCCCCACGAAAGCGTGCTGCAGCTGACCTGGGGAGGGAAGCGGGAGCCCAAATATGTCAATTACGAGCTCTTTTACAGGTATTCATTCGAAAATCCGTATCCCGAAAAGCCGATTGCGGAAATCGTCTTTGAAAAGGCGGAGGGCAAGGATTTTAATATCGAATACGAATTTGTCGAATATTAGTCGAATATTAAAGGATATACGGCACGAACCATTCATAGCTTTTGCCGTATGCATTTTGCTTGATGATAAACTGCCGGCTTTCGTCGGCGGTATACCCGGCTGATTTGAGCGCGTCGGCTAAGTATTCGATCTCCCAGCCGGGTTCTCCGTTGGGGATGTCTTCGGTTATATGTATATACCTGCCGCCGTCGAGATAAAACTCCCACAGCCCTTCGGGCACCGGGGTATCGTCTTCGGCAAACACCCCTTTTACCAGCGGACGGTCAAAATACATGCCCTTGCCCTCGGGGACGGTTACGGTATAACCGATGACATAGCTGCCCTGCTCTTTGTTTTCGGGCATGCTGTAGAAGGCTTTTATCTCCCGGTCGGTCACGACGCTGAGGGGAGGCGCTTCCGGCTTGCCGATTATACGCTGAGGCGGCAGTTGAACCGGCTCAAAACTGCGGGTGCCCTTGAGCTGTATGGGATTGCCCAGTTCAACGTAACCGCCCCTGGCGCCGAGGTAATCGATATCAATCCAGGGACCGGGGTGGTGCATGTCGTCTGTCTTAGTTTTAAAATTCATGGGGCGGTCGAAGGGATAATCGCATATGCCGCCGTTGAAATGGTGCCAGCTCTCCACTATCCACGCGCCGCCGTTGAATTCGTATGTGTTTACGCTGCCGGGAACCGGTTCCAGGTCATCATATATATAGAAACAGCCGTGGCGCATGGGCTTGCCGAGAAAGGCGTGGGTGGAAATGCCGATAATGCGGTCGGCATTGGGAAATGCGTCGGTCAGCCGCTTCTTTACGTCGAAGTCGTAGTTTTCCGCCTGGGGGTGGTCGGCTTCGTTATACCATGAAAATCCCGCCAGTCGCATGACGGGGATGCGGAGCACGCGCACGCTCTTTGAACTGTCGGCGCTGCAGTCGGGGCTGACCGGTATGTGTACGTCAAAAATTCTGCCGCTTTCGTCATAATATTCAAAGGGAATGCGGCCGGGGTCGTAGCCTTTGCCTTCGGTGTTATAGAAATTGGCCGAGAAATGCCGCCATATGCTTTTATAGTCGCCCGCCGAACTGTTGTATACCGCCCATTCGCCGCCGTTAATCCTGCGGCAGACGGTATCCGCGGGCAGAACGGCGGGTTTGACACGCGTCATGATGCCGAAGATAAACTCGTAGGTATTGCCGTCGATGAATTTGTCAACGGCGCCGATATACCGCCCTCTGACCGGCGACAGGTTGTCAAGGGCGGTGCGTCTGGTCTTGTCGGACAGCACCGACCGCACCAGCTCATCGTCCGCTTTTGAGAGGCTGTTGTGCCGCGCCATATAGCCGATCAAATAAAAGGCGTCTTTTTCGGCTACGGTATAGTCCACCTCGTTTTTGTAGAAAATATCGGTATGCATATGGGGCAGCGTATATTCGAAGATCATGCGCGCTGCCGCGAGACAGGCGCCGATATTGTCCGGTGTGACATCGGCGGTGAGGTTGTGCCGGTAGGGTCCGCAGAGCTTCTTTGTGCTGCCGTTCCATTCGATTGTCCTGTTTTCGGCCATTAAAAATGTAGTGCATTTGTCGTTGATGCACAGCGAACACGCTTCAACCCCCTTGAAGAGGAGTTCGTTTACTTTATCGTTAACCGTTTCGCCGAACAGCCTGTAAAAGGCGCGGGGGTCAAATTCGCCGTAAAAGGAGACCGAGCCGTCCCTGAGGCTGATTTTAAAGCTGCGGACCGAATATATCAGGTTTACCCCGTATGCGTTTTCGTCAACGCGGCAGCGGCAGCCGTGTTCCGCCGCGATTGCATGCAGCGGAGCGATTAGAGCCACGGTGTGGGGGGGCAGTGATTTGATAAATGCGTCGCAATTCATGAGATTTCCTCCCGTTATTATGTGCGCGGTGATTTTATAAAGATACGATAGCGTATGTTTCGGTTTTTGTCAACGA
>JAQVWU010000301.1 GCA_028709565.1 Eubacteriales bacterium | reverse complement strand
CGAAGCTACACTAAAAGAGTTGATTCCCAAAGATGTAACTTTGTATATGACCTATGACAGCGACTATCTGTATCTGGGGGTATCCTGCATCGATACCAGCCACATGACCCCCCTGTCCGGCACCGGCGTGTGGGACGGCGACTATCTGGAATTCGATATACTGCTCTTCCCCGAAAGTTTTGATTATGCCAATAAAGTGCGTTTCGCCCTAGGCGCCGACAATTCGGGTGATGTCACCGGTTATTACGCCGCAATCCCGGATTACGCCGATCCCTCCTATGCGGTGAACGAGGAAATCAAGGATTTGGATTACTGCAACGTGGTCAGAAACGGCGACCTTACCGTCTATGAAGCCCGGCTCCCCTGGGTGGAAATCTTAGGCACAAAGGGCGCGCCGGATAAGGCCCTGTTCTATATGCAGCTGGGCTGCTCCAGTGAAAAACTGGTGAGCGACAGCGATTATGAAGCGTATCTCGGGGTATTCCGCTGCGCGACCCGTCTGACCGACGAGCAGGTAACCGAGGTTGAGGCAGCCGGCGGCACCGGCACCATTGCCTACCCGATTATCACCTTTGCCGGCCAGGCTCCCGCGCCGGAAACCGAAGCACCGGAGACTAAAGCCGCCCCGGAATCCGCCGAAGCCCCCGCCGCCCAGACAGCCGACGCAGGTATAATCGCCGCCGCAGCCGCAGTGATATCGCTGGCCGGATACGCGGTGTCCAAAAAGAAACAGTTTTGATTTATAATATAATCCCCGGTTCGTCCGGGGGATTTTTATGCCCGGTTTCTATTTTATGTGATATATTAACGATTGTATTGACATTCGGCCAAAATAAATGTATAATAAATGTGATGAATCAATATAAATATATATAATAAATTATTTGTTCCGACAGATAACGAAAGGAGTGCGCTTTATGAACGCTGTTGTCTGTGCCGCCAATCTCTTCAGCTTCATTAAAAACATCGGGACCGTTCAGGCGATTCTCTTCGCCGTCGGGCTCATGCTGCTGATTGCCGAAATGTTTATGCCCGGATTCGGGATCGCCGGGGGTCTGGGGACGCTTATGATGATTGCCGGTATTGTTATGACAGCCAAGACGGCGGCCCAGGCGGTCGTCATGGTGCTGATTCTGATTCTGCTCATTGTCATTGTCCTGCTTGTAATCCTGCGCTCTGCCAAAAAGGGCAGGCTGTCCAAAACCCTGGTGCTGAACTCTTCCCTCAACAAGGAAGAGGGATACAGCTCATCTCCCGACAATTCGGCGCTGGTGGGCACCGAGGGAATTGCGCTGTCGCTGCTGCGCCCGTCGGGCATCGGCGAATTCGACGGCAGACGGGTCGATGTGGTGTCCGACGGACGGTATATCGAAGCCGGCACAGAAATTACCGTTGTTTATACCGAAGGCAGACGTATTGTAGTTAAACCGACACAGATTGATACATAATAACAAAACGACAAAATAACAGCAACCCCGCCGGATATACAAACCATACACAAGCCACAAACGATGAATGACAAACGACGAAAGGAACCGTATTATGCCTTATCAGCAGATAACGTATTTCATAATCGCAGCATTAATAGTCTTCGCTATGTCCCTCTTCTTCAGCTTTGTACCCGTAAGGCTGTGGATTTCGGCGGCGGCGGCGGGGGTCAAGGTAGGTCTCTTTAATCTAATAGGTATGAGACTGCGCCGGGTCGCCCCGGTAAAGGTAGTTGATCCCCTGATAAAAGCGGTCAAGGCGGGCATCGACCTCAATATCAATCAGCTTGAGGCGCATTATCTGGCGGGCGGAAACGTCGACAGGGTTGTCAACGCCCTCATTGCTGCCCAGCGCGCCGACATTGCCCTCTCTTTCGAGAAGGCTGCCGCTATCGACCTGGCAGGCCGCGATGTCCTGGAGGCGGTACAGATGAGCGTCAATCCCAAGGTTATCGAAACGCCCCTCATCGCCGCCATCGCCAAGGACGGCATCGAACTCAAAGCCAAGGCACGGGTTACCGTCCGCGCCAACATCGACAGACTGGTCGGGGGCGCGGGTGAGCAGACGATCATAGCGCGGGTTGGCGAGGGCATCGTCACCACCATCGGCTCGGCGCAGACGCACAAGGAGGTGCTGGAGAACCCCGACCGCATTTCCGAAACGGTGCTCGTCAAGGGTCTGGACAGCGGAACGGCGTTTGAGATTCTGTCCATCGACATCGCCGACGTGGATGTGGGACGCAATATCGGCGCCCAGCTGCAGACCGACCAGGCGGAAGCCGATAAGCGCATCGCCCAGGCAAGGGCGGAGGAAAGACGCGCCATGGCCATCGCGCTGGAGCAGGAACAGAAGGCCCTGGTCGTCGAGATGCGCGCCAAGGTGACGGAAGCGGAGGCCGAGATACCCAAAGCCATTTCCCAGGCCTTCCGCGAAGGCAATCTGGGTATCATGGACTATTACAACATGAAAAACGTGATATCCGATACCGAGATGAGAAAGGCCATCGCCGGCACAGACGGATCGGATGACGCACCGCCGGAGGACTTATGAGCGATAAAAACGGACTCAAAACCGATATAAAAGAAAACCCCGTGTATAAACTCAAGCGCGAGATTACCGACGGCGCATACAATATCAAAGATAATGCCTACAATCTCGATGACAACGTATACGGCCGCAGTAAAAAGCCCAAGCGCGCCGTCATGACCCGCGGCGATATGGTCCGGGGTATCGTCTTTTCCGAAATCATCGGACCGCCGGTATCAAAACGGCGCCGCCCGGTAAAATAAAAAAACTTCCCTGAGGCATATATGTGCTTCAGGGAATATTTTTTTAATCATGCCGGGTTTTATATGTCCGACAGACAGCCGAATATCACGTCGCGGAGCTCGGGCAGCACCTTTTCCTCATGGGGATTGAGGGTATGCTGCGCGTAATAGACGGCTATACCCCGGTCGGGGTCGATATATGTGAGCGCGCCGGCAGCCCCGCCCCAGCCAAACTCGCCGTAAGGCCCTGTTTCACGGTCCGTCATCGTGCGCACTCCCAGTCCGTAACCGTAGCCGCGCAGCTGATCCCAGCAGTAATCACCGAGCTGTGCCGGGGAAAGCCGGTTCGCGCGCATCAGTTCCACCGTTTCCGGTCTGAGAATGCGCGCTCCGTTCGCCCCGACACCGCCGCACGCCAGCGCGTCCGCGAATCTGATGCAGTCGCCGGCGGTGGAGATCATACCCGCGCCTCCGCTGTCGTAATCGTCTCCGAGTATATAGCCGTTGGTTTTACCGAAGATATCGGCGCGTTTTTCGGCGTCGTTATAGATATACTGCTGCGCCATTTCGCTTTTTTCGGCTTCGGAAATATGGTATGAGCTGTGTTCCATGCCCAGAGGCATAAATATCCGGTCGCGGACATAATCGGCAAAGCGCCGGCCGGAGACGACCTCGCAAAGAGCGGCCAGCAGGTCGTGGCAGAGACTGTACTGCCACCGTTCACCGGGTTCAAAGCACAGCGGCTCCTGCGCCAGCGCGCGGATAATCTCCCGGGTCGGCGCAGCCGGATATTTTTCCCGGGCGGCTTTAATCGATTCAGAGTTCAGGTTATAGTCGAATCCGGCGGACATGGTAAACAGATGCTCAACGGTTATGTCCCTGAGGGCATCGGTCAGCGAAACCGTACCGTCGGACAGGCTGTGACGCACCTTCATCGCAGCGAACTCGGGCATGTATTGGGCAATCGGATCATCAAGGGTGAACGCGCCGTCGTCAAGCAGCGTCAGTGCGGCGGCGCAGGTGACCACCTTTGAAACAGAATACAGATAATAGAGGGTATGGGGTTGATGACGCAGCTTTTTCTCCGCGTCGATATAGCCGCCCCTGCGGCTGTACAGTTCTTCACAGTTGCGGTGGACCGTGCAGTCGAACATCGGAAATCCGAAATCGAGCAGCGAATCGAGATAGCTGTCAAGGGGTATAAAATTAATTTTCATGGTTTTATAACAATGCCTCCGTTTTTCATCCGGTTTTTATTTGTCCCGCCCGGCTTGACAAACGATAAATCATGGGTTAAAGTATAATCGAATACAACC
>JAQVWU010000300.1 GCA_028709565.1 Eubacteriales bacterium | reverse complement strand
AGGATACAACACTAATTTGGCTCCCTGAGTGCCGAGTACACGCGCAGTCTCCGGAAAATAATTGTCGCAACAAATCATAAACCATACTTTTCCGAAATCCAGGTCGAATACCGGAAATTCCGTACCGTTTGAAAGACCGCTTTTGAGTTCAGAATAAGTCAAATGAACCTTCCGGTAACTGCCGATTTCATTGCCGCATCTGTCAATTATATATGACATGTTGAATATCTTTCCGTCTTTGATTTCATAATCCCACGGTACGATATAAACACCATGCTTTTTCGCGAGGGACATGCACGTTTCTTTCCATTCGGCAGCCGTCTCCAAGAATTCGGATGTCCGGTGTATAATATCCATGTCCTGCGTATATTGATATGCTTCCGGAAAAAAGACAAGGTCCGCGCCGTCTTCAATACAGCGCAGGGCTAAATCGGAAAGATGGCTCCATTTTTGGCGTATATTTCCGCCGAGTTTCATGTCCACCTGCAAGAGCCCTAATTTTGCGCGCTTCATGTAATTTTCTACGCTAAATCCGCGATAATTGAACGTACCTGCCCCAGTTGGGCTTCCAGCCGTTCAAATTCATTCTGACCCGAATGGTGTTCCACGCTGTAGGTTCCCTGATATCCTGCTGCCGCCAGTCTTGAAATATAATCACCGGCAACATCCAGTTTGTTTGCGGGAATATGCGTGTGCATGGCATAATCCAGTACCGCCGCAATGCCTTCTTCAGCTCTATCTTCAAAAAAGTTACCGAAGTGGAACAAATGACCGTACCATGGACTGTCAACCGCTTTTTTGACTTTAATTAAATACTCGGGCACTCTGTCCCAGCCCCAGTGATTTTCAGGCCCGATTTTTATACCCATTGAGCCGCATATATCACAGTATTCACTATATGTCACGACAATATATTCAAAAGCCTCATCCGTCATAGTATAACCTTCGCTGCCCCCAAAGTCTATGCGTATGGTTTTTGCTCCCAAAATCTCCGCTGCTTTAATATAGTCAAGCATTTGCTTTTTGTGATTGATACGTAGGTCAACATCATCTACCCAGATATGTGGTCCGTCAACGCAGAGATTTGCCAGCGTAATATCACGTTCATCCATTGCGCGGCGAATGTTGCGCAGAAAGCTTTCATCCAGTGCAGGTAAAAAGCCCGTCCAAATATCGGCATAATCGACATGATATCGGTATTTTAAAGCCTCCAGATATGAAAATACATTCGCTCTGCCCTCTGCTAACGCTCCGTGAAATGAATATGATGCTACAGAAATCGGATATTTAAACATAATTCCCTCCGTTTATATATTATTTATTCCATTTAAATTTTATTCCTGAATTAATCGCTGTAATTCTAAAAAATATACATATTGTCAATTTCGGTTAACTTTTGTTTCAAATATTCAATATCATCGGCATTGAGCGGTTCAGACAGACATTCTTCAATATTTTCAACGGCAAAAGCGAAACTTGCGAAATTACCCGGAGGAACTGTTGTATTTATATCCATCGAAAACGCGTATTTTAACGCTGTTTTGCCAAATAAATCATCGCCGTGTATTGGCTTGCACCATGATTTGGGAAATATTGATTCCGTCTTTTCCCGATCGCCGTTCCATGCCCTGTGAATCAGTGATTTCATTCCCAAAAAACCGAATTCTTTATCTTTATATACCTCATGCAAACGGTTTCCAAATTGTTTTCCCATGTTCATAGCCCAATTAGTCGGAAACATTACCGTATCAAAATCATATAATTCAAGAGCACGCAAAGCGGCTTCTTCATTGTGACATGTTATACCGAGGTAACGGGCGATTCCCTCGTCTTTCATACGAAATAAGGTTTGCATGGCTCCGTTTTTGCCGAAGGCTGTTTCAACTTCGGTTACACTGTTTATACCGTGCATTTGATAAACGTCAAAGTGGTCGGTATGAAGCATTTTAAGCGAATTTCCCATCTCACGCGCTGCGCCTTCTGCTGTGCGTTCGGTGGTTTTACAGGCTAAAAACACATTGTTTCTGTAAGGAGTCAATGAGTTTCCGAGCTTTTGCTCAGCATCACCGTAGGTTGGCGCGACATCAAAATAGTTTACTCCTTTTTCGATTGCCCAGGCAACGTATTTGTCGGAATTTTCCTGAATCTCATCCATGGAAATAATACCGCCGTATATTACCGGTGACACCGGTATCTCCGTCCTTCCAAGCAGGCGTTTTCTCATAATAAATAACTCATCGCTTTCTATAAATATCTGTTCTGTAATGTTTTCATATAACGCACAATATGACTTTGCACTAATATTATCCTATATGAGACCATGATATGTAGATGTTTTGTAAAATTAATATTAAATTTAGCAAATGTATTTACATTAATAATATAATATGATATTATATTTGTTGCATGATGCTTAATACTCGGTTTTCGGATTTAAGAGCGCGGTAAATTGCCGGATGCTGACTTCACCCGCCGATAACTGCTGTATTTTGCGTAAATATTATAATGAGGTGAATAACATGTTAAAGGAAGAAAAGCAAAGTATTATTGAACAGTACAAAATCCATGATGGGGATACGGGATCTCCCGAGGTTCAAATCGCAATATTAACTGCGCGGATTAACAGCTTAACAAAACACTTGAAGGCAAATAAAAAAGATCATCACAGCCGCCGCGGCTTATTGAAGATGGTCGGCCACAGACGCAACCTGCTTAATTATTTGATGAAGGCAGATATCTCGCGTTATCGTGTGATAATCGAACGTCTTGGTATCAGAAAATAGTCCAAATAATCCGATATAATCTGATGTTAAGAAGATATAAGATATAATAGATAAAGAGATAAACGGAAGGATTTTTATGTCTGTTATATCCGTCTGTATCCGTAAACACACGACTCTCAACGGACACGGTTCGCCGTGTCCATATGTTTTGCGGCTGTAAGGTATAATTTTTGAATAAAACGAAGAGAAACAAATAACGGAGGAGTAATAAGATTTAATGTTTGAAAACTTTAAAACGTTTAAATACCAGTTGGCGGGTCGCCCTCTTGTAATAGAAACCGGAAAAATGGCGGAACTTGCTAATGGTTCCTGTCTTGTAAAATACGGTGATACCATAATATTGGCATGTGCTACCGCCAGCGAAAAGCCGCGTGACGGTATCAATTTTTTGCCTCTTTCAATCGATTTTGAAGAAAGGTTATATGCTGTCGGCCGTGTTCCCGGCAGTTATAACCGGCGTGAAGGCAGACCTACAGAAAAAGCTGTATTAAGTGCACGTGTTATTGATCGTTCTCTCCGCCCGCTTTTTCCGAAGGATCTGCGCAATGACATCGTGATAAGTTTAATTGTTTTATCTGTTGATAATGATTGTTCGCCTGAAATCGCGGGGTTGATTGGGGCGTCGATTGCAATATCTATTTCCGACATTCCATGGAACGGTCCCATAGGCGGCGTTTCCGTAGGGATGATTGACGGTGTGCCGGTCTTAAATCCCACCTCTGAACAGCGTGAAAAAAGCACTCTTGAACTCACCGTTGCCGCTTCATTTGAAAAGGTGGTAATGATAGAGGCAGGAGCCAAGGAAGTAGCCGATGATGATATGTATAACGCTATAATGTATGCGCATACAGAGATTAAAAAAATATGCGGATTTATTTCGGATATTACCATGGAAACAGGTAAAGACAAATTCGCATATGATGTTCACGAAACAGATGAAACGCTTTTTAATGATATCAAAGATATGGTTTACGAGGATGTTAAACTTGCGCTTGATACCGATGACAAAAACATACGGGACGAGCGTATGGCTCCCATAAAAGAAGCTGTTTTAATGAAGTATGGCGACCGCTTTCCCGACAACGCAACCGCGCTTATTGAAATAGAAGAACTTTTATATGATATTCAGAAAATAATAGACCGCCGTTGGCTGCTTGACGAAGGCAAACGCGTAGACGGCAGAAAACTTGATCAAATCCGGGAATTAAATGCGGAAGTTGCGCTTCTGCCCCGCGTTCACGGCAGCGGTATGTTTACCCGCGGACAGACACAGGTTTTAACAGTGGCTACT
>JAQVWU010000299.1 GCA_028709565.1 Eubacteriales bacterium | reverse complement strand
TGGTAATCGCCGGTGTTATAAGGCAGGTTTCCCCATACTTTATATATATCACCGGTGTACAGATGACGCGGCGGAACCCATCCGGAAAAAAAGTCTGTCATAATGGCGAGCGGCGTATACATAGTCCCGGGGGAGTCGTTTTTTGTGACAAACTCAACGCATTTGCGCTGAATCTCTCCAACCGGGGTGATATTATAACGTTTATCGTTTATTATGTATGTTTTGTCGGTATGTTTTTCATCGATGTCCGCTTTATCGGAATAAAACCAACTGCCTTCAAAGCCCAGTATGTCGCAGTTATACATATAATGATTGTATATAAGTCTTCTGAGTTGACTCAAAGATGTGCCGCCCGTACGTCCCATTTCGTATCCGTTCGATGTGTCAGGTTCATCGCTGTCAATAAGATAATCCTTATAACCCCAGCGATTCCAAACAGAGGCGTTTCCGTAATTTAACAGTCCGTATTGCTTTGAAGCACCTCGAATAAAAGCAAACCACATACTGCTGTTTGGCAGCGCCTGCGCGGTTTCCGCGCCTATCATAATCGTATTGCCCTCTTTGGCGAAATAGTGTAAAAACGTAAGCGATGCGAGTGTGACAGTGTGGTTTAACATGGCGTTATTAAGTTTTTCGAAATACGCCTGAAAATTACGGTATTGTAGTTTTCTGCTGTCAAGCAGGGGGGCAGCTGTCTGCGCCGACGCGTGAATATAACGTCCGTCCTGTTCACCGTTGTCATAACCCAAAAACCGATCGCCCAGTTTTTCTCTCATATACTTATCGGCGGATTCCGGAATATTATATTCCCCCCAGATACCCTCTACAGGTTTTGAACCGGGAACATATCCCCAAAAATCATACAGATATAATCCTTTTTCAACACAAATATCCACTAGTTCGTTAAAGTTTTCGGCAAAAAGCGTAGGATAAACGGGCCATAAAACGCTGCCGATTTTAAAATGTTCAGTGTACATTTCAACCATTTCACGTATTTCTATAAGTCTGTAATCACTGACAGGCATTGGACGCGAACCCATATCAGCAGCTTCGCCCATATCTTTCATATTGGGCGATGTTGTAGGGAATCCACGCAAAGAGGTAAATTGTATTTTATTATCGAGCGCTTTACGTGTTACGGCTTTTGCCGCGCGTTCGTTAAATTCCGGGTATTTTTCCGGTTCGACAGGCTGTAAATAAACTTTAAAACTCATATTGCCTCCGAAATGCGGTTGAACGGATTTAAATTCATAATACAAAGCGATTATATCATAATATTTGTATAAAAGCAATAATAATATAAGTATTAGCCTTGTCCGAGCATAACAAAAGCCGGCTTAACCGTGCCGGCTTTCTTTTTTAATTTGCTGAATATTTTTGTTTTGCCTGATCAATCTTTTGCTGTTCGACCTGCTGCGTTTGATACCATCCCTTTTGACTCATCTCATTGTAGATACAGTTTTGTGTGTCGATTACATCGTTTAAAGCTGTTTTAAACGCATTATGGACCTTCGGGGTTGAAGATTCGATACTGCCGTGAAGCATTAAGTCAGCGGAACTTTTTATATTTGTTAAAATAGTATGCATAATTGTTTTATCATCCATTGTCAATTACCTCAACTGTTTATTAGATTATAAAAGGTATCAAAACATTTACGATGTTTATCGGAAAGATCCTGTATAAAGGTCTTAAGTTTGGCATCTTGCACCTGTGAAGCCAAATTGTTGCATGCGGTTTGCATTTGCTGTTCGTTTCCAAGCACATCTTCAATATACTGTAATTCTTTGGGTGTCATATCATCCCTCTTTCTATTTTAACTGTATTTATTATAAGAATTATTTTTAAGATTATACACGTTTGAATGGTATGTATCTTTTTCCACATAAGTACATATATGGTCTTGTTAAGCTATTTGTTTTTTTGTATTTCTGCCTTTTTTCTTGACATAAAACAACACATGGGATATAATCTAAGATATAAAAGATATAAGATTTTATATAAATATTAAAGGACGGTAAAAAATGAAAAAGAAAATTTATATGATCGGTAATGCTCATTTGGACCCTGTTTGGATGTGGCAATGGCAGGAAGGCTGTGCCGAAGTCAAGGCGACTTTCAGGAGCGCGCTTGACCGTATGAATGAGTTCCCTGATTTTAAATTTACCTGCGCAGCTGCCGTAACATATGCGTGGATTGAAGACATATGTCCGGAAATGTTTGATGAAATAAAACAAAGAATTTCCGAGGGACGCTGGATAATAGCCGGCGGATGGTGGGTGCAGCCGGATTGCAATCTTCCTTCGGGTGAGTCTTTTGTCCGCCAGGCATTATACTCTCAACGCTTTTTTAATGATAAATTTGGTGTGACTGCAAAAGTCGGTTATAACGTCGATTCATTCGGTCATAATCAATCTATACCCCAGTTTCTGAAAAAGAGCGGAATGGATTACTATATCTTTATGCGTCCCGGCGAACATGAAAAGCATCTGGAAAGCAATGTTTTTGTATGGCAGTCGCCCGATGGCACCTCTGTCCCGGCTTTCAGAATACCTTTCACATATTGCTGTAATTTCTCGAGCAAAGAAGAATTAAAACAACATATTTCCAACGTATGTGATGCCAGTGATAAATATATTGATGCTGCAATGTGTTTTTACGGCGTCGGTAACCATGGCGGTGGACCGACGAAAAAAAATCTTGAGTATATAGAAGAGTTAAAAAAAGACGAATCGGTAAATGGTGTCGATATATTATACGGAGATCCATATGATTATTTCGAGCGGCACATAAAGGACAACACGGCGTTGAATGTTATAAACGATGATCTTCAGCATCACGCTAGCGGCTGTTATTCTGCCGTATCCCAAATAAAAACCGCCAACCGTTTTTCGGAAAACCGTTTGATATCCGCAGAAAAATATAGCGTTATGGCGCTGATGCTTGCCGATAAAGATTATCCCGGAGATAAGTTGAAGACAGGCTGGGAAAATACCCTCTTCAATCAGTTTCATGACGCGCTCGGAGGCTGCAGCATATTTCCAGTATATACCGACGCGGTGGAATTTGAAGGAGAGGCATTGTCGATAGCGGCTAAAAATGAAAATTCCGCGTTGCAGCGCCTGTCCTGGTTAATTGACACCTCAGACAGCGAATATGTCCCGGTTGTTGTATTTAATCCGTTAACCTGGGGTGTTAAAGCGCAGATCAGAGTTAATAAATACCTGACCAACATAACCGATGAAGAGGGTTTAACCGTTCCCTGTCAGAATATCCGATCCGAAACGCAAAGCTGTTACGGACGTGAAGATACCCTGTTTACAGCCGACCTGCCGCCGCTGGGCTGGAGACTTTATAAAGGTTATATAAAAAAAGAAAGTGAATTATCAGAAAAAAACAGGAATACCGTCCACACAGACGGCAAGAAAATTGAGAATAGCTTTTTATCAGTTAAGTTCGAACAGCATACCGGATATATTGAAAGTATTTATGACAAAAAAACTCAGCGTGAATTATTATCGGGTATGGGTGCAGTTCCCGTAGTTATTGATGAATATTATCACGACACCTGGAGCCATGCGAAAAATTACTTTGACCAAAATATTGCGCAATTCTCCGACGCAGAAATCACCGTCATAGAAAACGGTCCTGTAAGAGCCACCGTTAAAATAGTGAATCGTTACAATTTGTCTGTTTTAACACAATATTTTTCATTATCAGAAAATTCAAATAAACTGGAAATAAAATCCGAAATCGACTGGCATGAAAAGCATAAAATGTTAAAGCTGTCATATCCGATTAATACTATAAATCCACGGGCTTTTTATGAGATACCGTATGCCCATATTGAACGTCCGTGTGACGGAGAAGAGGAATGCGGGCTTCGCTGGGTTGCCGTCAAGGGCAGTGAATATGGTATGGCTATGCTTAATAACAATAAATACAGTTTTTCGATTAAAGACAACACTCTTAATCTAACCGTTGTACGCAGTCCTATTTACGGTGACCATGGCAATACGCGTTCCGCCGAAAGTCCTTTTACAGATCAGGGCGCGCATAAATTCGAATATACACTACTGCCGTTAT
>JAQVWU010000298.1 GCA_028709565.1 Eubacteriales bacterium | reverse complement strand
GGTACGCTCGTTTATATTAATTTTATTAATTACAGATTTAAACAGTTTATGCATAAGCGGCATATTGCGGTATTTACCCGCCGACCTGTATGCCGCGGGGGTTACAAATCGCATCTGATAACCGCGTTTGCCGACGACTTTCCCGATATCATCAAGGCTTGCCGGAGCGGCGCGTCTGGTGTGTTCCACCTCAAGCGGGGCATCCAGTCCGTAGATGACTATTTCGCGGATGTCTTCCATGACGTCCAGTATCTGAGCCGCCCGGTCGGTGAGCGCCGACAGCCGCAGGATAAATCCCCTGCCGCTGTCATACAGATACAGTGAAAAGGGGTTTATATCCAGTCTGTGGAGATATTCGGCGTATCGTGTGTCGATTTTGGACATGACAAAACCGTGCAGTTTCACCGCCAGCGCCGAATAGAGCGGCGTCAGGTCGGTGGATTTAATATACATATCGAGTTGATGGAGCATTATTTTTTTGCTTTCTTAGATTTTTTACAATCCGGACAGTTTTTCGGCGGACCTATTTTGGGATTGGTCTGCCGCAGCTTTTCATGCCCTGCCTGCTCCCGGGCGGTATATATAAAGGGCTTTGCGCATGTTGCACAGGTTAGGGTAAGTGGATTGTATTCTGAGATATCAGCCGCCGGTTTCGTTTCCTCCGCCGGTTTCGGTTCCGTTGCTGCCTGACGGGAGCGGTTGTTATATCGGTTGTATCCCCCGCCCGGTCTCTGTCCCGTATTCTCCTGAACCAGCGCCGGCAATTCAAGATTTTCGGTCAAAAACGGCAGGGTGTATTTTATATTGTGCTTCATGCCGCGTGCCCCGTCACCCAACTGCCTGTTGCCGATGAACCACTGGTGGGAGGCGCGGCTGTTTTTATCGTTTCTGCCGCTGTCTGCTGCCGGATAGGATACCTTCTTGCCTTGGGTTGTTTTCGCGTCGGCCATAATCATGAATTCCCTGAAGTAGGTTTTGACGGTGTCAAAGGGAACGGGTGACATGAAGACATCCGGATTATATTCGGTTGTTTTATATGACGGTGTGCCGTTTGCCGATTCAATTTCGCGGGCAATCACATTATTGACGGTAATCTTTACGCTGCCCAGACCTATGGGCTTGCCGTGCCCCGCTTTATACCGCAAGGTTGAGCCGATGTTGTTCTCCCCCATGCACAGCAGCCATACCAGCTGCCTGAGCTGAATGCGGGAGATACCGTCATAATATAAATCAAAGGTAAAGGAAACGCCCTCGTTCAGCTGCGTAACTGTGCTGTTGCGCAGCGTTTTATCGGCGTTTTCGGCAGCCGGGCGGCTGTGAAAGTAAAATTTGCGTCCGCGGATTATGGCTTTTTCCGCCTGCCGTGCGGGCTCCGGTCTGCCGCCCTGCGAATAGCCGGTCGTCTTGTAATCATAGTTCCACGTCAGCGCGCCCGCCGGTCTTCGGGTGTAAAATTCGGTAGAGGTCGTTTTGGGGCCCGCCAGTTCGGCCAGGGTTTTCCTGCTGAAATCGGTCTCGGCAATCTCTCTTTCAGGCAGTGCGTCGCTGAAGCGCAGTCTGCTGCCCGCCGATGATATATCGCCGACCATGCCGAACAGGCGGCAGGCAGAGCAGAGCGCGTCAATCCGGGAGCATTTTTTATGACTGCCGATTAAATCCTCCAGTCTGTTCCCGAATATAGTCCGGGAGATGCAGGCCGGAGAAAGGTATACTTCATCGCCTACCGTTTCATACCATACGGGATACATCCGACCGTCTTTATTAAGCGTATATTTATATGGTCCGTAGCTTTTTTCATCGTTTTCCACATACATATCCATCAGAACGGAGAAATCGTTGACCGCTTTGTCCGGATTTGCGCAGACGACCCTTTCGTTTTGCTTTACGAAGACGCTGTTGTGGTGCTTGTTGTTTATGTATGCCCACAGCAACAGAACGCCCTCTTCGCTGCCGGTATCTATGCTGCGCACCGTAGGCCCTATTGTGAAATTGCCTTTCCTGTAGTCGCTGCCCATCTCAAATCTGACGACCGAGCCGGTGGTATATCCGGTTCCCTTAATATAGGCCCTGTTGTTCTTATATTCAATTTCATATACGGTATTGCCGGTATCGCTGCCCGCTCCCCGTCCGCGCCTGTCCGGCCTTTTGATCATATATTTTTTTGCCTTATAGATACTCCATTTGCCGCCGTCGTAAATTACAACGCCGGGTTTGCGCGGGAACGGATGCCTCGCTGACAGTATGGATACATTGCATACCGACATACATGAATCGGTGACAGCCTCATAAGCCGAGCGGATCATCCCTCGTATGCCGCTGCCCGGGATTACCGGAACTCCGTTTACCCTGAAGAAATCATAGATTTTATGCCCCGCCACTTCCTTACTTTCGGTGACATTCTCATGGTCGGCAATGACAAGGGGTGTTTTGGTTGTCAGCGCGCAGGATATAACCCCGGTCAGTTCCCGCTCTTCATCATCAATATCGGCGCGATTTACCCTGTCCCCCAGACTCACGAAATTATAGGGGTTAATAAATCGCACACTGCTGTCTTCACGCCAGGCCATCTTAATTCACCTCCGGTAAAAATCCGACTATCCGCCAGTCGGCAATTTGAAGATTTCCGGTATCGGGCGCGTAATCTATATAGCTGCGCAGTTTTATCCTGCGGGCGCGAACGGGCAGCTTATATTGTCCTCCGCCGGTTGCGGTATATGCCATAAATCCTTCACCGGCATCGGCTGTTTTGGTTTCGTCGATGTCCAGATAGTGTATCTCGTCATATATTCTGTTTTCGAATATACCGTCAAAGCCGGAGCCGTCCAGGTTTTCCTTGAAAAAGCGGTCGTCGGCTGTACGGCAATTAAACACCTTGCCAACGGTATCGCGGTAAGCCCGAAACTCGCTGTCCCGGTCGAACATCCTCAGTTCCAGCAACCGCTCCGCGTCCGCTATACCGGGTTCCGCTTTTCCGTCGGTTATCCGCCCGCATACAACCCTGTCGGTATATATCGCCATATACATGCCGTCAGCGAACTGCAGGGCATTACGGACGATTTCGGATTCGGGTATCACAGCCCTGTTTTTTATCCATTTTTTATGCATTGTAAAGCGCCTCCGATATCCCGGCTGTCTAGCAGCGAATTTTGTTCGCGGCCGTTTATTTTAATTGATGTTATCTCAAACAATCCGCGTCCCACTGCCGTCTGTCCGCCGATTGACAGAAAGCCGTTGTGCAGGTCAAAAACAACCGCCATTATATACGCAATATCCTGCTCACCGGCGTCGGGTTTCATGCGAATCTCAAGTTCACAGATGCCGTTATAATAGGTTTTCTCGGTGTAAAGCGCGCCTTCTTTGGTACCGGCGCTGAAACGGTCGATAGCATTGCGGGTTATTGTCTTCCATGTACCGCCCTGCAGCCGGCTCTCGCTGAAGGTGATTTTGGATTTTTGCACCTCGTTTTTATCGGTCTGCGAAACATAACCGAACAACCGGTCCCGTAATGCGCCGTCTCCGCTCAGCTCGGTAAAGCGGCGGCGGAACGCGCCCGCCCAGCTTGTCCCCGGTATAACCGGTGTACCGTCAGCAAGGGAAAGCTGTATAAAATCGGGCGACCCGATATCGGTCGAATATCTGCGTATGGAAATGCCGCCTTTCTGCCGCAAACTCAAGCTGATTGTAGCATCGCCCGATTTTCCGTTCAGTTCAACCGCTTCGGCATCCTCCCAGCATTTTTCATCGAACATGTCAAAATCCAGCCATTGTTCAAGTAAATCGAATACCTTTCGTATCGCCGAAACCTCAGCCCTGCCGTATCCCCGCGTGGTTTTCGCGCCTATCTTAAGCTCCCCGCTGTTCAGCGCGGACAGCATTCCGTTGATTTCGCCGTCGTAATCGATATTGTTATTATCGAAGCGGGAACCCTTTACCTCGATATATGTGACAAACACGGCCCCCGTTTCCAGGATTTCGAAGTCGAATTTAAAACCGTCCAGCGCAACTTTATGTTTGTCGAGGGCAACGCTGTCCCGGACGGACACCGCCGTATCACATGCCGGCACAGCGTCGTAGACAAACAGAGCGCTTTGGACCG
>JAQVWU010000019.1 GCA_028709565.1 Eubacteriales bacterium | reverse complement strand
TCAACTATCAACTATCAACTATCTGCGGTTCCGGTTTAAAAAATCAACAAAAACAACTTGGTCATTAAATAACCGATCAGGCCGCATCCCGGAAAGGTTAATATCCAGGTTAATACCATATCCTTGACAACCGCCAGATTGACGGCGGACATACGCTTGGTTGCTCCCACGCCCATCACCGCGGTTGTTTTGGTGTGCGTTGTGCTGACAGGTATGCCTAAAACAGAGGACAGCAGCAGACAGGACGCGGCAGCCAGATCGGCGGTAAAACCCTGATACTTTTCGAGTTTAACCATATCCATTCCGACCGCTTTGATAATTTTATAACCCCCTACCGAGGTGCCGACCGCCATAACCACGGAGCAAAGAATCATCATCCATAACGGGATTATTGCGTTGCCGGTGGTGTCGCTTCCGTTGACAAGGTAAACGCCCAGAATAAGAACGCCTATAAATTTCTGACCGTCCTGGGCTCCGTGCATGAAAGCCATTGAAGCCCCGCCGAATATCTGAGCGTTTTTAAAGAAACCGGTCGTTTTTCTTCTGTCGGTGTTTCTGAACAGAAACATGGTTATTTTAGTGAAGAGATAACCGCTCCCGAAACCGAGCAACGTTGACAGAACAAGTCCGTATAGCACCGTGACCCATTCGCCGCCGTTTATTCCGCTCATTCCGTTGTGCAGGGCGATGGCGGAACCCGAAAGACCGGCTATTAAAGCGTGACTTTCGCTTGTCGGAATACCGAAATACCAGGCGGCAGTCGCCCAGATTATAATCGCGACCAGCGCCGCGCATAACGCGATAATCGCTTCGTCGGTATTGCCGCTGAAATTTACCATGTTTTTAATGGTCATCGCGACGGTTGCGTTTATAAGGGTCATCACCAAAACACCCAAAAAGTTGAATACAGCCGCCATCATTACCGCTGCCCTGGGGGACATTGCGCGGGTTGCGATACAAGTCGCGATAGCGTTGGGCGCGTCGGTCCATCCGTTGACAAATATGACACCAATTGTCAGCAATACCGTAACAAATAAAATAGGATTGGAAAAAACCTGATTTATAAACCATGAAAATTCAATTTCCAATCGGCGTATCACCCTTTCCGTTTTATAATTTTTCCTGAAATACCGGCATGCCCGGTCAGAAAAATATTTCTTAATACATTTTATCGTAAATTAAATGTATATTTTAATTATAACACGGTTTTTATATAATTTATTATCTAAATAGTTAATATTTTAATTTATTATGTAAAAATTACTTTGCTTTAATCGTTCTCACCCGTTAAAAAAAGAACCCGGCAGGAAAACCGGGTTGGCATTTAATAGTATGGTATACCGGAATTATTACGGGAATACCCGTAACTGTAGTTTAAATCCTCAAAAATATTATGAAGGCTCTTCCAGAGGGATACCGATAAGCGGAGTTCCAAAATCAGGTGTTCCGTCCTGATTCCATTGAAATCTCTGTATACGGACACTGCGGCCCGCCCAGCCCGCGCCCGAAACCAGACAGGCATGATACGCAATCCAATCCTGTTTTCCGTCGGGCGATTTCACAAAGGAAGCATGCCCGGGTCCGTAGGCTTTTTTTGCCTTGGAAAATACGGGTCCGGACTTCTTCCAGGCCGCCGCTTCCATGGGATTATCTCCCGTCAGGGTCAGTCTGCCCAGGCAGTAATCGTCGGTCCAGCTTCCGCTTGCGGAGTATATGATATGAACGGTTTTATCTTTAATCAATATTTGGGGTCCTTCGTTTACCGCCGGTGTTCCGATGGTTTCCCAGGGTTCCGAAGGGTATGAAAGCATAATTCGATTCCCGCAAATCGCCAGCGGGCTGCTCATAGGGGCGATATAAATATCCTGCCGGACATTGACATCCCCTTCCCAGCCTGACCAGATGAAATAATGCTTTCCCGCGTCATCCGTGTAAACCGTTCCGTCAATGGCCCATTTGTCCGAAGGGTCATGGATTTTACCTTTGAATGCATAGACGCCCTGGGGGTCTCCGGAAATCCCCTCCAGCACATACATGCGGTGATTGAAGTTATCTCCGTCATCCGCCGCAAAATAGATATACCACTTCCCAGCCAGAAAGTGCAGTTCGGGCGCCCAGATTTCCCTGGAATAGGGTCCGGAATCAGGGGCATGCCAGACCGTTATTGCCTCGTATTTACCGATTTCATGTAAACTATCAGCCCTTTTAACGCAGATTGATCTGCCGCCGGTATAACAGTAATAATAAAAACCATTGTGTCGGATTACCCAGGGGTCCGCGCCTTTGCTGATAATAGGATTAATAAACATAGCTGCAGCTCCGTTTGCCGTATTTTTGTATTGTAGTTTGCCTTGCTCTGATATTCAAACAAAAATCCGCCTTAATTCAAAGATATGCCTTAATTTTTTGTTTAAACATGTCTGTTTAACGCCTAAATTAAAATCCGAAATATCATAATCCGTTCTCTTGGATTGTCTCCGTCAAACAAATCTCTGCAATCAATTTCATCCATAAACTCCAGATTATCTACCGTCATAAGATACGTCAGATATTCATTTGAAGGATAGTAGAAAAACAATAATATCTCCCTCGGTTCATTATAACAGGACTCAATGATTCTTGCCATCACCTTTTGAAATATTTCTACCGAAAACGGATTGAAAAAATAACACCTGTTCACCTCCGGCGGAACTTCGTAATCTTCCGCATTCTGCATAAAAAAGCGGACACGGTCAGCTGAAACGGCTGTTTTTAGATTTTCGGCCGCAACCGCATAAAGTCTTTCATCATATTCTATACCGATGGAATTAGCCCGGGTCTGATATGAAAGGAAAAACCCCACGCGCCCCTTTCCGCATCCGTAGTCCAAAACCACATCGTTTTTTATTATTAATTCACTGTCGGCCAATCGTTCCAGCACGGGGTAAGGTGTCGGTTCATACGGGTAAAAGTACTGGTCTGACCAGGTATCGTCCCGTCCCGCGGTATTCATATTTAATAACTTTTCCCACGTCTTCTCATGCTTTTTCATAATTTATATCAAACCCTTTTCCGATACTCCTCCTGCGCGGGTGAGTCTCATTCGCCTTTCATGTCTATGACATCCGTTTGCTTATCCAGCACATCAAGACTTAACCGCACCGATTCACCGATAGCCTTTTTTATATCATCGTGTCTTGTTTTAAATAAAGTTTTTGCGTTGAAGTCGCTCATGAACGCTTCATATGTCATTACTTTTACGAATTTAACCATATCCAGCCCGCCTTCATAGCCTGACGCCTTCCGTTGTTTTATTATTTTTTTTGCATAAGCCCTGAACAGAAAATCCGGTATGGTTATTATCTTTCGGCCGGGCATACCCATGTATTCATGGAATACGGCGAGCATTTCCTTCCAGGTCATATTGTGTGTGCAGACAGGGAAGAGACCGCCGCTGCCTGTTTCAAGGGCGGACGCTATACACTGGCCGACCTGTCCGGCTGTAATCATGGCGGTACCGCCTTTGGGATACACAGTGACCACAGGCATCTTCCTGATCATTTCCACCAGGAAAGTCCACACGGGTTTTCTGCCTTTCTGGGCGCCGAATATATACGGAAGCTCAAGTATGGAAACCGCAAAATTCGCGTCGGCATAATTCAAAGCCGTCTTTGCCTGATCGACCCTGCTTCTTATATACGGATGGTGCTTATACAGATCCCACTCGGGGAAGGTGCGGTTAAAATATGTAAAATACGATCCGCATATTACCGCCTGCCTGATGCCGCATTCCTTTGCAAGGGGCAAAAGCTTTTGCAGCGGCGCTATGTTGTATCTGTAAAACATGTCATATACGGGAGCGGGTCCTTCTATCCTTTCATCCACCCCCGCCGCAAATACCAGTCCGCCGCACTTTTTCATTATTGCAGCCAGTTCGTCGGTGCTCAGCGACATGCAGTCTTTTAATATCAGTTCCATCCGGGACGGAATATCCGCTCCCTCAGGAAGGGGCGGCAAGGCCATGCCTGTTACGCTGTGTCCCATTTTTATAAGTTCCCTTGCAGCTTCGCTGCCCAATAACCCGGTTCCGCCTATGATAAGCACCTTCATGATTTCCGTCTCCTGTTCCATGTGATAATGAAGAAAAATATTGCTTATTGTTTGTTAAAAATAAAGAATCTAATATAATAGCTTCTTCCAAAGCAATTCTTGATTTTTAGGGATAAACTCATGTTCGGGCAATCATAAATAGTTGCTTTCTGCGATAGCAACCCTACGCGGTTGCTATTTTAGAAATTGTTTTAAAATAATAGTTTCAATAAACGCAATCAATACGCTTGTCAAGGTACCCACCAAATATTTCTCGGCAAAAATTCTATCATCAAGCTGTTTGAACCGGGCAATACTTTTTGCTGTCAACACAAAGCCAATCGCTCCAAATTGGTTATATAAGATTAAAACTGAAATAATAATTCGCTCCAGCTTTCCAATTATTCGTCCTACACTAAGATCATTCTTCTCCAGTGCAAAACTATCTTCATCTGTAATATACATTAATAGTCTATTTACAAAAAATGCCGCGGGATTCCATAATATAACAAATATCAAACTATAAATAACTATATTATTGAAATTCGTCCATTGCCGGATACGAACGTATAGTGCGGTTGTTTCTGCGCCTATATTTAGTGAATAATATAATATGGCGAGGATTGAAATATGGATAATCTGGTCTGTAATAAAAGAATAAAACAAAATGGCTTTTTTATTAATTTTATTATCTACAAGTTTTCCTATCCAGTCTATAATAAAGTGTGAGCATATAATTATTATGTAAGAAATAATAGCTTTTTCGAATTTTACAAAGGGGAAAATTGCTATTAAAAATATGACGGCATAAATTGATGCGTGGCGTATAAGATACTTAAAAGTATTAAGTTTTTTTTGTGACAATTTTGTAGATTGAAAGGAAAAATCGGCAAGAAAGTGAGCTATAAACATGATACATATAAGCATGATATTCCTCTTATAAATATTTATCCAAGAAATTCAACGCGACAATAGTAGAATTTCTAACTTCATAGATTTTGGCTGTCTTAAAAGTTTTTTCGATGCTTTGTCTGCTTACATCTAAAATTTCGGATAATCGGGTTGTCATGCCTCTTTTCTTTCCGCTGGAAACATAAAAAATGCTGTCATCATTTGCTGCATCAATTGGTAAAGGCTCTAAATTCATAGATAAGATTTTATCAAATGGGTATTTTTTTATCGATTTGTTCTTCTTATAATACGTATAGTAATCATTTTTTGATGTTAAAAGTTTTAATATCAAGTTGATTTGGCAAAGGTCAATCGCTTGACGATAATCTATAGGATATAGTAATTCCGAGAGTAACATAAGTTCATGTTGGTATTCACTATGGTTACTTGCCAGCGCAAAAGATGTATTAATTATAGCGTTTATAAATAAATCCACCTCGTCTCCTGAATAGAGAAGTAAAGAATATCCTAATGCATTCTTTACATTTTCGATGGCGTAACGTGCATTATGGTATGCCGGGCCATCTTGAGCAGTGGTGCTTGCATTTTCGATTTTTACGTTCCACTCACCGATGCCAATTCCGGCACTGATTTCAACAGGAGAAATAAGCATATTAAGCATTCTAAAATATAGATATGCCGATTCCGGAGAAAAGAATAGACCTTGAACCTCATCTCCTGCGCTAAAATCGACATCTCTGGCCAAAGAATTTGAAAAAACTTTATTTAAACTTTGGATAACCATAATAATATAATTCTGGATAGAGTTCCTATCTTCCACTGAATATGATCGGGATCTTTTTAAATCTATTATTAATGCAGTATAATTCATTATAAAATCACCTCTAACAATTAGTATAACACATTCAAGCAGAAAAGCAACCTATATTGGTTTCGTTGAAAAAAAGAAAATCAAATAGGTTGCTCAAAACGGGCTTGTTCTAAGAAAAAAGTGGGTTTGATTTATTATAGCATATTTATTTAATATGACAAGATTCAATATAAACATTAATAGCAAATTTAACGCTTTAGTGACCTGAATCAAAATGAGCTGGTTGAAATGCCGATAGAGATGAACTTATAAAGCGCATGGCTAAAAAACACATTCCTAAAAAAGCAACACATGGCGCTCACCGAGCACGTTCGACCCACCAAAAGTGTGTGGTCAATTTGTCCGGCGGATGATTGATAAGGTCACTATATACACAGCATCTGTGGATGCCCGGGATTAATTCAATGTGGAATTTAAATCCGGTTTAGGTTCAAAGATAAAACGAAATTTACTAAACCTATCCGACGAACGTTATCTTACCCTCGTCCGGGACATGGGGAGGTTTTATTGTGTTTGCGTATCCCAGCAATACCGAACAGCCGAACACGTAACCCTCCGGGAAGCCCAGTCGCCGGCTGAATTCCGCCGCGCGGACGCCGCCGGCGAACGCCAGGCCGGTAAACCCGCACATGACATTGGCTATTCCCAGTGACGCTGCAGCCAATACGATATTCTGGCATAAAATGCCGCAATCAATCAGCGCGGCAGGGTCAATCGGCACCACGATCATGCAGGGAGCACCGTAGAACAACCTGCCGCCGCGCTCCATAATCCTGTTGTAGGAGGTTTTATCCTCCATGTTCGCAAGATATGACATGGCCTCGGATTCCATGTCCTGCATCAGAGTTTTATCTTTTACGACAATTACCCGCCATGCCTGGCGATTCATTCCGCTCGGTGCCTGTACAGCGGCTTTGGCGATGGCCTGCAGCAGTTCATCCGACGGCATCTCGTTTTTATAATCGCGGCAGGAATATCTCTCCGCGATAACACGCAATGTTTCGTTCATCTTATAAATTCCTTTCAGTTCTTTCAATTATCTCAATCGAACCTTTTTTGCTTTTTCTGCTGTAGTAAGGTCCGCATAATCCGGTTTCATGTGTCTTCACATAAGTCCAGTTAAATTCCTTGTCTGTGATATAGATATCATATTCGTTCTCCAAATCATTATGATTTAGAATATCCGTATTCTCAACAATTAAAGCATAATCGGCATGCTGCCAAAAAATATAACAGGAATTCTTCGGCTCATTATCAAAGGCTTTTTCAGCTTCCTGCTCCCTCAGGCAATGTTTTTTTTCATAGCTAAACAGATGCCATAAATATCCGCAATTGTTACACAGATAAATTTCTTCTTTCTCTTCAGGGCTTAAATGACCGGCAAAGTTATCTTCCCACTGTTTTCGCAGAAAGGTTCCCCGATTTGGAAGTTTAATTGCCTTAATCTTTTTGTTTTCAAATAATTTTTTCGCCATAATTATGTCTCTTTATCACCTGCATAAAAAGCCGGCATATCATAGTCCGTTCTCTGCAGAATTTTCATCTCTTGTTTTTATTTTT
This sequence comes from Eubacteriales bacterium, assembly GCA_028709565.1. GTDB lineage: Bacteria > Bacillota > Clostridia > Oscillospirales > CAG-272 > JAQVWU01. The sequence continues at coordinate 9,760 of JAQVWU010000019.1, read as the reverse complement.
TGGCAAGACCGCTGTCGATTAAAATGCTCCCGCGAGGGACCACATTTTGGTCTCGCCAGGCTTCATCTCAACCTCTATGCTGCTCACGTTATTGCCATAAAAGCGGCGTTCGTAGACTTCATAGGGTGAGCAGGGACGTTTAAAACGGATCACACGCTTGCCGTCGGAATTGACGTGGATTGCAGCGAAGTTTTCGTTGGCATATAACACATCGTCCGTGCGGGTGAACAGATGACAGCCCGACCATGCCGCGAGCGAGGCTAAGATGTCGCTCCGCAGTACCTTTGCGGTGCAGTATACGCTTTGAAAACCGTGCTTGCGCGAAATCGCCAGCGCCCCCCTGCCGTCGGAACAATAGCGGCCGAGTATGTCGGCTTCGGTGTCATCGATATAAAACACAGGGTTTAAATATGCGGGAGGGAGTACCGTCGGGCCGATCCAAATGTTGCTGTGAACATCCCGGTCTATGTAACCGTAGCGTCTGGAACCACTCGCCAAGCTCAGAGCAGGGTGGCCCGGGTCGACGCGGAAATGCGGGAAGGCGGTTTTTGCGTTCATGTCTATGTTCATGCCGACCGTCTTGGATATGTTTTCAACAGCCATGACGGGGTCGGCGTCGGGATTTATAAAACCCGGAGCATACAGCCACACTACGGTCGCGCTGTTTCTGCGGGCTTTGGCGAAGATGGCTTCGCGCTCGGAGTCGGTCATGTAATAACAGTTGAGCATTACATACATCCTGTAATCGCGCATGTCACTGCGGGCCATGTCGTCGTGGAAATACCAGTCCACGGGGGCTCCGATTCTATGCAGGTCGGAGGTGCGGTAAAAATCGAGTACAAGCGCGTCGGTCGAGGCGGACACATGGTGCACGCTCTGGGTATCGTAAATAAGCGCTATATCGTTCTTCTTCGTCCTGTCGAGGCTGAAGGCGAAATCGGCAATCTCGCGCTGCCTTTTAAACAAAGCCAGTATATCGGGGTCGTTGTACCAGTCACCACCCATGTCGAACCACCAGCCGTTGATTTCTTCGCAGATATTGCGGGCAAAGTCGCGTTTGAGCGTTTCGAGAGAATCCCTCACCGAGTAGAGCGCCATTGCGTCACGCTGCATCCACGGCTTGCAGCGGTGGGTGCGCGCATCGTCCTCGCATATATAAATCATGTTGCGTATCCGGAACGAGTCCTGCATCTCGCGCTGAGCTACAACCCCTCCCGGTTCGCGGTCGTTGTATACCCCGGGAGCCGCGAGGAAGTCCAGCATACCGCAGTCGAGCAGGGTGAGCGTACCCGTAGCCGTCGAACCTTCAAAATAATCGGTGCAGCCGTAGGAACCGTAGAAGGCTCCGACAAGCAGATCGGGATAGCGGGTCTTGAGGGTGCGCGAGAAGTGCACAATGGTGTTGGCGGTGCCCTCATGCCACGCTGCGAAGAAATCGGCGACGTTAGCATAGCCGTTGGCGTTGAGGAACACTCCGACGCCGGCGGGCAGTTTGGCATCCATATCAAGCTTCATTCCGATTGATCGCCCCTCAACCTCCCAATTTCTCAGGGCATCGATTATGCGGGAGTCGGCTTTGCTTATGTACTCCCTCTCGGAGGGTTCGGGTATAACAGGACGCTCGAAGGCGGCGTCGGGACGATTCCAGACCCTGCGGAGGGTTTCCTCATCCTTGTATTTCGCCCTGAGATAGCCTTCGAATTCTTTGCGGAACGATTCGGAAAAGTCGCCGTAAGCGCCGTTGCTCTTTACCAGGCCAATCGGGTAATACCATTCGCTTGTGCCTCCGGCGCACAGGAAAAAACCGATAATCCGGTCAAAACGGGGGGAGCTTTCGAGCTCGCCGAAGTAATCGGTCAGCGCTTTGTCTCCGTCCCTGCGCCAGGCCACGGAGCAGAGCGAATGCATGCCGTCTATAGGTTCTCTGCCGACCGAGGTGCAGATTGTGCGCTCATGTGAGCCGTCAGAGTAGGTAACCATCTCTTCGGGGTGCGCGTTGACCCAATCAGCCGGAGGGCTCACGTTCAGGCGAAGCATTACATAAGCGTCGGGCACAGCCGTCAACAGAAGCTCAAGGTCAGCTAAAGTCCGCTGCAAGCCGGAAGGGTGTTTGTCATCTCCGGGCTGGTTCCAGTCGGTATTGGCTGTGACATAAAATATCTTGAGTCCCGCCTCGCCCAATGCCTTTAGGTAAGACGGGTCGCTGATGGGAACGGTGATGGTCATGGGAGGATAAGGAACGCCGTTGATCATTATTGCGGGCTCACCGTTGTAGGGCTCAACCTTTGCTTTGGTTTTCGTGTTCATATGGTTTCCTCCGTAAGTTTGCGTATGTATAAAATTCAGATCTTCTGTTCAGCAACTTTTTTGTTCCGTAAAATAGTTGTCTGCCGCATATTTAAATGAACTCATTAAAAAAGATATCGCCCTTTTACTGACTGCCGCTTTAGGGCATATTGTATCAAAGGCATGAAAACATCCTTCAAATATTTCAAATTCAACTTTAACGCCGGCATTTCTTAAGTTTTCTGCATATTCAATTGTTTCATCCCTGAATGGCTCTAAATCACCCACAAAAGTAGCTGCCGGAGGCAGATTACTATAATCTTTTGCCCTGGCAGCAACTGCGTAGCAGGATACATCCGGCGTACTAAATAAATCGCCGAGATATTAATTTTTACAAATCTTCCTGCCGTTCTCAGCTCTTTATCGGTCATGCTGCTTTTTGTTTTTATCTTTCAATCCTCCTGTTCCTGCAATTAGCAGTTCACAAAAGACGGTATATCATAATTCGCTCTCTGAGATTACCCTCGTCAAACAAATCCCTGCAATTAATCTCATGCATATACTCCAGTTCATCTACCGTCATAAGATAAGATACATAATCTTTTGAAGGATAGTAGAAAAACAATAATATCTCCCTCGGGTCATTGTAACAGGACTCAATAATTCCTGCCATCACCTTTTCAAGTATTTCTGCCGAAAACGGATTAAAGAAATAACACCTGTTTACCTCCGGCGGCACTTCATAATCTTCAGCGTAATATCTTAAAAGGGAGACGCGATCGGCGGAAACGGCCGTCTTTTGATTTTCCGCCGCGCCGTAATAAATATTTTTATCATATTCCAGACCGATGGATTTGGCCCGGGTGCGGTATGACAGGAAAAAACTCACCCGCCCCTTCCCGCAGCCGTAGTCTAAAATCACATCGTTTTCTGTAATTAATCCGCTGTCAGCCAATCGTTCCAGCACGGTGTAAGGTGTCGCTTCATACGCAAAACGGTGCAGGTCTGCCCCGTAAACATCCTGGCCCGTTGTCCTTATTTTAATAGTTTGTCCCATTTTTTATCGTATTTAGTCATAGTCTCCGCTGCTTTTTAATATCATGCTTTGCAAAAGCCAAAATGTTTTGCCAAAGCGTCAAGCATTTCTTCCCGTGTGTCATTTTCAAAATCCGAACGGATATAGGTAAAAAAACCGGTATTGTACCAGTCGATTTCAACCGGCGGATGATATAACGGCCATGAGTTGAAGTTTTTGAGCGTCGCTTCAGGGTCTTTGCACATCATGATTTGATTCATCATAAACTTTTTGTCCGGGTCATCACGGTCAAAAAAACGTGTCGCGCAGATATCCGGCGGCTCACAAAGCATTATTGCCACATTGTTATAACCGGATATCTCCCGCAAAACATCGGGCGGAATATTGGTGTCGGCGATAACCTTCTTTCCGCCGGCCGATAATCTTATCAGTTCAGGAATCTCAATTTCAATGCACTCCTGGGATGTATGGTATGTCCAGTTCCAATGTTCCTCCGGTGTCATGTTCAGCCATTCTTCCCATCCGCTCATCGTGTCAAAATAGCACAAGCCGGGTTGTTTCCAGCGTGACAGTTGCTCCCTGGGAAAAGCATCATGATAATTTTCACCGCAAAATATCATATCGTATCGTTCGGAGAGCATTTTAACCATAGTTGACTTACCCGCATAACTGTGACCGTTGATAAAATACACATTACGCAGATAATGTTTTATTATATTGTCACTGATTTGTATTTTCAAAAGACTCTCCTTATGATTCGACTTTCTTATATGTGATGATGTCGGGGAACGATGTTTCTTTGTTAAGCTAACCGGCACATACTATTCCTAAAACTCACGCGCCAGCATATCCATATAAATCCTGTCAATATACTTACCGTTTTTGAATACCCACTCGCGCCGCCGCCCGACTTCCCGGAATCCCACCTTTTTGTAGCAGGCAATGCCTTGCATATTGTCTGCGTTGACCGACAGCATAATATTATGAAGGTTCAATGTATTGAATCCGAAGGCAAGGATCAGTCGAATGGCTTCAGCGCCATAGCCCTTGCTCCGGTGCTCTTCCTCTCCAATAAAAATCCCGAGGAACGCATTGCGATTGAGGTGGTCGATATTGTGTATGCTAACGCTACCAATCATTATGTCACCGTCAAGGAGCACCATGGCGTAGCGCTGCATGTCGGCAGGAGGCTCAAACAGCCATTTCAGGTCACTTTTCGATGAGACTACCAGATGATACTGCCCGAAATCCTGAGCTGCAGTCTCGTTCATCCATGTGATATAGATTTCCGCATCATCACCGTTTACAGGAGAGAGATATAAGCGTTTACCTATAATTTTTTTGTAATACTTCATTTACAAAACCTCAGTTAATATTATAACTTGTCATCAAAAAGAACAACCCGTTTGGGTGAAATATATGAGTTAAGAATGAATATGTAAACTATCAGTGTTATACTTTATGAGTCATTACCCAGAAATCTTCTATAACATTCGTATATGCAACTTCATCTTTTATTGTTTGTTTATAAGCAAAACCGGCTTTTTGATAAGCTTGAACAGCACGTTTATTCCATGCTGCAACTCTTAAAAATATGGTGTTATAATAATTGAATTCTTTTCTTATTTCTTCAATACATTTTTTTATAAAAAGGTGACCTTGACCCAGTCCGCAATACAACGGTGACAAAGACCAGCCCACCCATAAATCGTTATGGTCATATTGGCAAGCAACAAACCCTATAACTTTATCGTCATCTACTAAACAAAATTGCTCTTTTCCCCATGTCTCCTTATTCAACAAATACCCATTCGGTCGCCCTTTAAAGTTATAAACATCATATGGCTTTTCATATTCCCACTGACTTATTTCAAAAGCCGAAGTTTCTGTTAGACTTTGCAATACACATTGATTGTAATCCAAAGATTTATCTCTCCATTTTTTTTCACGATTTTTTATAATAATTTACCCTTGACATCAATACACCGTCTCAACATGGCACGATAGGCTCACCCTGATGTCTGGTCTGTATTTTTCGTTTTGTCTGTTCGAGGGAATAGGTCAATAGTGGATTTTGTGGGGGTTATCCGTTCAAGGAAACAGTTCAACTATTTTTATCTGTTCGGGGAAATAAGTCGATAATAATGTTTTAAATCTCACCGCTTCCACTCGAACGAGAGTCTTGGACTGGTGTCTGGTCTGTATTTGGTGATTATTCTGTGCAAGAGAATATGTCCGCTGTAGTATTTTGATTTTGTCGATTAAGAGCAAATCAACTGTAGCTTTATCGCATATGTTTCTTGAAGATAAGACGAAGCACTACATAGCACATCGTGCATTGATTGTGTTATTCTTTTGCTGTCGACACCCGGTTGTACAATGTAAACATTAAATTCAGGTCTAAAGAATTTGAGCTTCTTTTTGAGCGATTGAAGAGTCTTGCCATCACCAACTTCAAAGCGTGTACCTTGCGGTTTTGACAGTCGTTTGCTTTCTCTTTCAATTAATCTGTCTATAAGTTTATCTATACGAGGATACCAGTTCACGCACTTCTCCGCTTGTCCGCAAACCTCATACAAGTCCTTAACTCGGAAGCCCGCCTGACCCCCACCAGAAAACTTGCAATGGTACAGTTCAAACCTGATTGCTGTTGGCTCTTCAATTATTGCAACAACATCGGCGATTTCACCCCTGCTATCATCATCGAATATAACAGCATATTTATCCGTTGAGTTCAGCATAGAAATTACCTTATATTGGATACTGTCATCTGCTTTCACGTCAGCGTCTTTCTGCCACTGTGATTCCTTCTTTAGGTCAACACCATCCCAGTTAAGTGTATTGATGTTGTCTTTACTAAACTGTGTTTCATGAACTTTTGCTCGCGTTAATAGATTCCCATCCAGCGATGACTGGTTGCAAAAACGTATTTCAGGCGGGTTTTCGCGGAAGTATTCCGCTAGATACAGTTCCTTTTTCCTGTCGCTTACAAATATCAAATCCCCACTCTTATGTGTGACCACAAAACCGTCACTATGTTTATCCGACACTTCAAGAGTAAATTCCTCGCTCATTTGACCATTTGAAACCGAAAAGGTTAGTGGTGATGAGTCATCTTCTACCGTTAATGTAATATCGAAGTTTAATAAGCTATCATCCAGGATCTCGGTTTTCATGTAATATGAGCTGCTCAAATATAATTCGATAGGGAAATCGATTCCATACGGCACTGCATTAGGTCGACTTGTAACAACGGTTTGGATTAGTGCGCCTTTCAGGATTTCCTCTACGCTAATACTGTTGTCGTGAACTTTATCGGCTACCTTATTGCACCATTCAATCCAGTAATCTAACGTCTCTACCCACTTTGCCCATACTGTGCCTTTATAAGAACAGCCAATACTGATATCTTTTCCGTCTTCATACCCGACGCCGAATAGATTCGACTTTCGCACATTCGCTTTCTGTGCTTCAGTGAGCCCAGCTTCTACATCAATACCAGCATACATTTGATACCTTATATGCCCTCCGTACTTCGGCTTTAGACCAACAGTTGCAAGTTTTAATCGGTTGACACCTGATAAGCATCTGAATAAATCTTCATCTGCTTTTCGTTTCTTGGTAGAAAATACTGCTGTGGCAAAGCGATCAGCTATTCCCTTATCGGTGGTGTTGATGAAAAATACTTTCTTCTTTTCATTCCAGTATAGGATGTGTAATTGCCAAGTAAGGTCAACTATGTCTTTACTGGTTGTCCAATCAACAGAACTAATATCGCGCTCCGTAACAATTAGTATCTTGGTCTTTTGGTTGACACAGCAATGACTGTGTTCAGGGTTGAAAACTGTATCCCAGTTTTCCCAATTCCAAGTCTTGTCGCCAGTATGATACATAAACATACTGATTTTGGGACGGATTTGTGTAATTGGAATTTCTTCTTTCCCTGTGAAATCTCTGACTTACTCTTGCAACCGCTCTTCTTTGCTTATTTTATCTTCTGAAATCTTCTTTAGAAGCTCACTCCAATCCGCATCTTGCGAATACAGTTCCTGTAGGGCATCTTCGATATCATCATCTGCAATATTAGCTACGACCGAAGCATTACCAAGATTGCCTTGCGATCGTGCAAAACGACCGATAAACTGGATAGTTATTGGAATTGATTTATACTTATCATGAATGGCGCAAATCTTTAATTGAGGAATGTCTATTCCCTCACCGAACATATCTACGCAAACAATGATCTTTGCTTTTCCGCTTTTTGCATCGGCAATCGACTGTTTATTCCCTTTCTGGCCACTCACGATAAGAACAGGATTATGCTTTTCGAAATTTTGGATATAAAGATTGTATAGTTCTTCAGCTCGCTTTTTGGTTGACGCGCGAACTAAGAGCAAATGGGGGTAGTCATTTGATAAATCAGTTTCGAGAATTTCTACAGCTTTATTAGCGATAGCTAAATCTTTTTTGTCATAGTCAAACTCAAGAATCGGATAAAAGTTAATTGACTTGAAATAGCCTTGTCTTTGAGCAAGTGACAATGGAAAGTTGTATATTATCTTGCCGTCAATTTTTTGTCCATCGTCTCGAAATGGTGTAGCTGTAAACTGGATACAAAGTCTGTCAGCAAACTTCAACTTTGTTCTACGCCACGATTTCGCAGGAGTATGATGCGCTTCGTCAACAATCAATGTATCGCAAAGTCCAGACAAGACATCAAAATATTCATCAGTAAAACCGCTTAGAAGAGAAGCTGTCGTAATAATAACATTGCTTCTCTCAATAATATTTTTTAACTCATCCTTATCTGTCGGAGATGAATTGAGACAAGCGATGACAGGGTTAAGGCATTTATCGCATATTGCGTTGAACTCACGCAACTTTTCTAACTTCAAGCATCTCTCCACAGTCTGTTGGCGAAGTAAGTTACTGGGAACAACGATAAGTGTGCGTTTACGGTATTCAGATACAATTGTCGCAAACATAGTTTCTGTTTTCCCTGTCCCAGTCGGCATAACAACGGTTACAGGTGCTTTAGAAATAGTCCAATGGGATTTGACCGCAAAAATAGCACCTAACTGCGCAGCGCGAAACCCTTTATTCGATTCAGTTTCAGCAACATAATCAAAGGCATTTTGTTTCCAAGTGCATACTACGTCGTCTGCACTTGGAAATTCATCAACTATGGGAAAATAAGCTAAGTAATTATTGCCTATGGTTTCCTTCATAAATTCCATTTTACTATCCTCCTGTAGGGCATTTGTAGTATTTCTCTTACTCCTCAAACCCTGAATCTCGAACTCGCAGTGTCCGGCAGTTTTCAGAGATTGTCCGCACGGTTTGTTGGGTAAAGCCGTCAGCGGACACAGCTTGGACTTCGAGTGAAACCGTGATACTTGCACCATCTACTGAAGTCAGGTGTTGGATAATTTCCTCAACATACTTCTGGACATCGCGGTTGATGCGTGTGGTGTCGAGGTCAGCGGACATAAAGAACCTTCTGTTTTTCGGCGTAGGTACGGAAGGAGTATTATCCTCGCGAATTGCGTTGTCTTCGGTTGGTGGTGTGTATACATATCCTCCATCGCCGCTTGCATTTGTTGGAACGGTCGAACTTCCGCCAAGACGTGCCGCCGCGTCCGCTTCAGCTTGACGTTTTGCCGCTTCCTCGGCTAACTGCTTCTGTGCGATATCAACCTTAACCAAATAGCCCGACTTCTCAATGAAGCCGATGTATTGGTTAAACTTCAAGTGATTGTCTGCGATGAGGCACACAAGATGTCTGCCACCGTCTGGGGGGGCGAAATCAAATACACAAAACGGTGGCAGAACCGGCGGCTGGACAATGTGTATCCGTTTGTCTACATGGACGCGTTGGCTTACCGGGTTGGAGGAGGCGATAACGAACACATTTCCGGAGTCAATCGTCTGCCGCTGCATGGTTCACCTCGTCCGAAACAGCACCAAATACATACCGACGAAGAACCGCAAGGAGTTTTGCGCCGACTTGAAGGCTATCTACGGTGCGGTCAGCGAAAGCGAGTCAAAAAACGCGCTGGCGGTGTTGAATGAGAAGTGGGGTTCGCGGTATCCGTCGGCGGTTAAAGTATGGAACGATAATTATCGGTATGTACAGCGGCTGTTCGAATATCCCTCGGAAATCCGGAAAATGATTTATACCACCAACGCGATCGAGAGTTTCAACTCGGCGCTGCGGAAGGTCACGGACCGCAAAGCGGCATTTCCGAACGAGATGTCGGTCCAAAAGATCCTGTATTTACGGACGCTTGACATAATTGCCAAATGGTGTATGCCCTACCCGAACTGGGGAGTCATCCGCGGCAAGCTGGACATCCTATGGTGCTCGGGCTGGGACGATTGACCTGACAAAATATGCCGTTCCGCTACGCTCCACAGCATATTTTGTCAGGTGTAGTA
>JAQVWU010000297.1 GCA_028709565.1 Eubacteriales bacterium | reverse complement strand
GTCGGTCCGTATCTGTCTGGCGGAAGCTTTCTATGTCCCGCTCGCGGATACGGCTTCGCTTTCGCTTTTGCCTATCACGCGGGCGGATACCTCAAGTTTTGTAGTACCTGAAGCGGGTATTTCCACCGTTCCCATAAAATATTTATGATCAGAGACATAAGAAACCTCGGAAACACCGCCGCGTATATATATCTTGGCATCAGGTTCGCATGTGCCGGCTATACAAATAAGATTGGGATTGATGTTTATTACTCCGGTAATTACGGGCTTCTCGGTTTGTCCCGTTATTGTTTCCTGCTCGGGCGGGGTCTGTCTGCGTGTTTCCTCCGCCGGGTTTTCCGGTTTTGTTGCCGGTGCCGGAGGTTCGGTTTCCTTTTCCGTTTCAGGTTTGGGCGCAGCCGTTACCGTATTGTATCGTTTTGTCTCCGCATCTTCCGACGGCGTCACATCAATTTTCAATGCATTTAAATCCGGTTCTCTTTTTTCGGCACATGAAACAGCAAATGAAATAAAAAGAGTTAAAATAAGAACCGCAATTAATATATTAGATAACTTTTTCAATGCTGACTCCTGATTTTATATCGGGAGTAAAGAATATCTTTACTCCCCGAGAATAGTTTAACGACGATTTATTATATTTCCGGAATTACAATTTCTATTTCACGACCCGCTTCCGCACTCTTTACGATACCGTCGATGATAGCCTGGTTATAAAGTATCTGCGAAGAAGGAACCGGCGCGGGAAGGTCATACTTGCACGCGTCAAGGAAGGAGCGGATTTTACGGTCGAACAACGACGGGCCTTTGTCGTCAATCAGCGGTATAACGGTATCAAAGCTCTTGCCGCCAATCTGGTGATAAAGGGTCATCGGACCGCCCGTTGAACCGTTCCAGCAGTCGGTCGAAGGAATACGGAGACCGGCTTTTTTACCCAGAATTATAGTATCACCGGGGGTGTCGACATTCATGGCCCATGCGATTCTGAAATCCAGAACAATGCCGCCCTCAAGACGGATAAACGCGGCGGCGAAATCATCAACGCCGAACGCATCTGCGTATTCGGGGTGACCTTCAAAGGTTACGGGGTCTTTGCCGAAGAAATCGGATTTATAACCCGTCACGGTCAGCGGCTTGGGATAGCCTACGGCATTTAACACCATATCCAGCGAATAGCAGCCGATATCGGCAAGCGCGCCGATGCCCGCGGTTTCATCGGTTATAAACGACGTGCCGTAAGGTGTCGGGATTCCGCGTCTGCGTCCGCCGCCGGTCTGGATATAATACACCTCACCGAGGTCGCCGGCTTCGACGATTTTTTTAATCATCTTCATATTGGCATCAAAGCGCGGCTGGAATCCGATAGAAAGGACCTTTCCGCTCTTCTTTTCGGCACGGCATATTTCAACCGCTTCCTCAAGGGTAACGCACATGGGTTTTTCCAGCAGAACATGGATACCATGCTCAAGGGCGTATATGGAGCATTCCGCGTGCGTGCGGTTGTATGTACAAACGGACACCGCGTCCAGCTCTTCAGCATCGATCATCGCTTTGTGATCGGGATAGCAGCGGACATTCTCATATCCGTTTTTCTTAAAAAAGGCTTCGGCTTTGCCGGGAATAAGATCCGCCCCTGCCACTATATCCACGTCGGGCATGCGCTTGTAACTGTCGATATGAGAAGCGGCTATCCAGCCCGTACCGATAATACCGACTTTGAGCTTGCGGTTTGATTCCACCGCTTTTTCTTCTTCTTTGATGGCGTTGGGATTAAGTTCCTTGCTGCTTAAGTTTGCCATTTAATTATACCTCCGGTTAAATTATTAACATTTAATACAAAACAATTGATTCTTCTGACATTATAACACAAAGGTATACATTTTGCAAGTACAATTGTATTGACTTAATTTATTTTTATGTGTTATAATAAAGTCAATATCAAAAAAACGGAGGATATAACAATTGGATATCAAAACTACCAAAAGACTGAACAACGGCGTGGAAATTCCTGTTTTCGGACTCGGAGTTTTTAAATCGGCCAACGGTCCCGAAACAGAGCAGGCCGTATTATGGGCTCTGGAAGCGGGATACCGTCATATAGACACCGCCGCGGTATACGGCAATGAAGAAAGTGTCGGCAACGCCATAAAAAAGAGCGGAATACCCAGAAACGAAATATTTTTAACCACAAAACTCTGGAACGAAGACATGCGCAAGCACCGCCAGTTAAAAGCTTTTGAGGAAAGCCTGTCCCGGCTCCAGCTTGATTATGTCGACCTGTATCTGATACACTGGCCGGTAAAAAACGTATATCTTGAATCGTGGGCTGTAATGGAGGATATCTACCGTTCAGGGCGCGCGAAATCCATCGGGGTATCCAATTTCAAAGTGTCTCATATGAACGACTTGCTGGCTAACAGCAATGTTGTCCCGGCTGTAAATCAAATGGAATTCAATCCCTCCATGCAGGATTATGATATTTATAATCTGTGCCGGGAAAAAGGGATAGCATTTGAAGCCTGGAGTCCCCTGGGCTGCGGAAAATATACGTCAGACAGTGAAATCGGTGAAATAGGAGCCAAATACAATAAAACGGCGGTTCAGACTATTTTACGCTGGATACTGCAAAAGGATATGATTGTTTTCCCGAAATCGGTTAACCGGGGACGCATCATTGAAAACGCGGACATTTTTGATTTTGAGCTGTCGGCCGAAGACTGCGCGAAAATCGACGCAATGAACAGAAACATACGCACCGGCGCCGATCCGGATACCTTTACCTTTTAATCAATTACAAAACAGCAATCAGAAAACTAAATGGCTAAATGATTAAGTGAATAAGTGAATAAGTGAATAAGTGATTAAATGAATAGATGATCAGATAATCGGGAGGTTTTGCATGCGGTTGAAACACTTGTTTTTGCTCATTATATTGGCACTGGCGTTAACCGTCGTTTCGTCATGCGCTGCCGAAACCGAAGAAACGGGGGAATCCGAAACCGCGGTCACCGAAACGGCTGCCGAAACGGAAATCCCCCCGCCCGATATTCCCGCGGCGGATTTTGACGGATATATATTTACAATGCTTACAAACTCCAAGTACAACGGGAATTTCAGGCTTGACATGGAGGATGACGGTGATACCCTGAATGCCGCTTCATACCGGCGGAATCTGGCGCTGTCCGAAAAGTACAATATAGACTTCACGGTCGTTGAGGACGACGGATATGCCGGCTTGCTCAAACAGTCGGTTATGGCTTCCGACGGAGCCTATGACTTTATTCTGCCTCACGCTACTGTAAACGTAGCGTCAATGGTGACAAACGGACTGCTGTATAACTGGAACAATATTGAATATGCTGATTTCACAAAACCCTGGTGGAACGCTTCAATGACCGAAAATCTTGCGATAGGCAACAATCTGTTTTATGTATCGGGTGATATTGTGCTGGCGTGGCAGGGTATGATCGCGATAATATTCAACAAAACATATCTCAATGATTTTAATATCGATATCGACATGTATCAGACATTTTACGACGGCAAATGGACATATGACCTGATGAATTCGATAACCAAAGGCATTGCCAGCGACCTCAACGGTGACGGCAAGATGGACGCCGATGACCGTTACGGATTGCTTGCCAGTCAGGGCAGTCCTTACGCCGACATGTTTGCCATGGGACAGCGCATCACTACCCGCGATGAGGACGGTCTGCCCGTACTCTCGCTCAATACGGAACATATGCTTGATGTCGTACAAAAATATTATGATACCGTTTTCAGCCCCGACACCTTTCTCAACGGTTTTGCCAGCACCACATACGCGACCGGCAATTACCGCACGATGATTCTTGAGGGACGGTCCTTTCTGTCCGAGCTGGACATAGGAAGCCTTCATGTCTATCTGCGGGAAATCGAATTTGACTTCGGATTGCTTTCATTGCCGAAATTCAACGAAGCCCGGGAAAATTATCAGGTGTTCTGCGGAGCCGGATTAATCGGCATACCGCTCATAGTCAACGATATAAAACTGGTAGGCATGATAGCCGAAGATATGTCCTATTACAGTTATAAATATCTGCGCCCCGCGTTTTTTAACATTGTATTGCAGAATAAAGCGGTTCGCGATGCGGAT
>JAQVWU010000296.1 GCA_028709565.1 Eubacteriales bacterium | reverse complement strand
GTTTTTGGCATTATAAAACATACAGGTGAACCCTTAATTATTTTGGGGTTTTATGGACCGGCTTTGCCTTAAAGAGATGACGAAAGACGTGTCCGCAAATCCTTGATTTTAGTTTCTATGGTTTCTATAACTTTAATAAATTCCTCATCCGGCTTTCCTGTGGGGTCATCCAGTCCCCAGTCCTCCCGATGTTTACTTGGCAGATACGGACACTCAATATTGCATCCCATTGTAACGATAACATCAACGGGCGGGATATCTTCGATGAGCTTCGGGCGCTGGGCTGCTTCCATGTTTATCAGGTAAAGCTGCTTCGTATTCCGTACCGCGTCAGGGTTGATACGCTCTTTTGTCTGTGTGCCCGCGGAATAGCTCTCAAACACATCGGCGGCTAAATGTCTGCCGAGCGCTTCGGCTATTTGACTTCGGCAGGAGTTGTGAACACATATAAATGCCGTTTTTGGTTTGGTTCCGCTCATGATTTACTTTTCCGCGCCTCAATTATATAGGACGCCACATATTCTTCCGCCTTTTTGCCGGGTACCCAGCTTTTGATAATCTCTTTGCTGTTATCTTTGGGAGTCATGCTGATGTTTTTGAAGCCGGCGTTTATTAGCATTTTTTTGATATTTTCTACATACTCGGCCCCGGCAATACAACCGGTGAGACCTTTAATATCGTTTTTGACCGACTCCGGTATTTTTGCCGTTGCGACTATATCGGAAATCGCAAGCCTCCCGCCGGTTTTTAATACCCGATAGGCGTCGTTAAGCACCTGCTGCTTATCCAAAGCCAGATTGATAACACAGTTTGATATTATGACATCAATGGTACCGTCGGCCACCGGCAGGTGCTCGATTTCTCCCAGACGGAATTGGACGTTTTTATAACCGCTTTTCCGGGCGTTTTTCCTGGCCAGCTTTATCATATCGGGTGTCATATCAACGCCTATAACGTAACCGGAATCCCCGACCTGCCGTCTTGCAAGAAAACAGTCAAAGCCACCGCCGCTTCCCAAATCAAGCACGACATCTCCCTTGCGAAGAGACGCGATCGCGATCGGATTGCCGCAGCCCAGTCCCATATTCGCGCTGCCGGGCGTGTTTTGCAAATCATCCCGCGAATATCCCAGCTTTTTGGCGACCGCTTTGGCGTCAACGGCAGATGCGCAGCATCCCGGACTGCAGCCGCAGCCGGCAGACCCTTTCCGCGCGACCCGGGAATAGTTTATTCGTATCTTTTCTCTGAGTTTTTCTTTGTCTTTTATCAAAATCGCCTCCACAATATTATATCAATTCGATACAATGACCGCAGCACAGTTCCACGCATATCCCGCAGCCGTTACAACTTCCGCCGTCAATTTCTATTTTTGAACCCAGCGGTTCGTCGTCGTTTCAATCCATGTAATCGCGCCGGTCGGGCATTCTTTCAAAGGTTTGCATATACGGTTATCCGACGCGCATTTTAAACTGTCAATGTATGCCTTCATATTGATTATCCTCTGACCTTTTGCAAAAGTTTTACAACCTCATCGGTTTTAAGCGCTTTGCCGTAGGAGACCACTTTACCGTCCACTACCAGGGCGGGTGTAGTCATCACCCCATAGGCCGCAATCTGTGAAAAGTCGCTGACATGGTCGACGGTTGTATCCATCCCGAGCTGCTCAAGCGCGGCTTTTGTCGCCTCTTCAAGACGGTTGCATTTGGCGCACCCCGACCCGAGTATCTTGACGGCGGCACCCTCGTTCTTCGCGGCCGTGGCTTTGGCCATACTCTCCGCGTCGGTGCTCCCGCAGCATGATTTTTTAACTTTTTTCTTCTTTCCAAACAGTGCCATAATAAAATCCTCCTGTTAAACTTATATAACTACTAATATAACTAAACAAATTAAACAATTAACGGGGCAATGGCGTTGAAAAAGTAACCGACTATAATTATGCCCGAGGCGCATACGCCGATGAAGAGCGCCATCAATTTTGGTTTTATGGCTTTGCTCAGCATTACCAGCGACGGAAGGGACAGGGTGGTAACCCCCATCATGAAGGCTAATACGACACCGAGCTGCGCCCCTTTGGCAAGCAGAGCTTCCGCAATCGGAATGGTCCCGAAAATGTCGGCGTAGACGGGAATGCCTACTATCGTCGCCAGCGGAACGGCCAGCGGATTACCGGTTCCCAAAATCTTTACAATCCAGTCCTGAGGAATCCAGTTATGTATAACGGCACCTATTCCAACGCCCACCAATATATAAGGAAAAACCTTTTTGAAGGTGTCGATTACCTGCTCTTTGGCAAAATCCAACCGGTCACGTCTTGTCAGGTCAGGCGATTCAATGTCAGCGTTTCCTCCTCTGGAAATAAAGCTTTCGACGTATTTTTCCATATTAAGTTTTTCAATGATGGTGCCGCCGACAATGGCGATTACCAATCCGAGCACCACATAAAGAATGGCTACTTCTGTTCCGAAAATGCTCATTAAAAGAACCAGCGACCCCAAATCAACCATGGGAGAGGAGATGAGAAACGAAAAGGATACGCCTAAAGGCAGGCCCGCGCTGGCGAAGCCCATAAACAGCGGTATGGACGAACAGGAGCAGAAGGGGGTCACCGTTCCCAACAAAGCGGCAACGGTATTCGCGCCGATTCCATGAAAGCGCCCCAGTATTTTTTTAGTCCTTTCCGGCGGAAAGTAACTCTGAATATAGGAAATGATAAAAATCAGGACGCAAAGCAAAAGAACAATCTTGATCGTATCATATATAAAAAATTGCAGGCTGGTGACCCAGCGATTATTGATATCCAGCCCCAAAGCCGATAATCCGCGGCCCGTAACATCATTGAGCCAATTCATACCGAGCAGCTGATTTTGAAAAAAGCCCCAAACAGCCCTTAATATCTGCATAATGCAAAAACCTCTCATTTGTAAATTGAAATAATCTGAAATAATCGGACAATCATATCCAAAAAACTTGATGTATGGTGCCTGAAAAAAGCCATCTTTTAGATAATGGCCTTTATTGACAACAATTATCTTCTTCTGCCGTAGCATTCGCATTCGGTGTGATGATTTCCCTCAAAAGCGACATGGCTTCGCCGCCGCCCTTTTCACATAGCTTATAATAGGTCCATTTACCCTCCGGTCTGCTGTCCACAATCCCGGAGTCACAAAGAATTTTCATGTGATAGGACAGGGAAGACTGTGGCATATCCAGTTCATCTGTCAGAACACAGGCACATTTTTCGCCGCTTTGCAGCAGTTCAAGGATACGCAGCCGCTTTTCGTCGCAGAAAGCTTTGAATATTTTTACCCGATCAGCATATATGTTTATGTTCTCACCTCAAATCAAAAATACTTGATATGATATAGTATATGCCATAAATCCAAAAATGTCAATATGAACGTGTGAATATTACAATCTGTTCAAAAAGTCTTAACATACCAAAATCTATTCCATTTATTCGGTTTACTGTGCTTCGTTAATATTTTTCATGTTTTTTATATCTTTCATTTCGCATAAATTTTCAAGTACGGGTAAAGTAATGGCGGCGATAAATCCGCCGGAGAATCCGTTGTTATAAAGATTCATGCCCGTATGCAGAAATGTAATATTGGTGGTAAAGATCATATGCAGCCCGCCTGCGACAACGCCCGCCACCGGTCCGTAGTGCGGAATTTCCGCGGGGCTGTTGAACAGAGACCCGGTGCCGAACAAAATGCCGGCAAAGATGATAAAACAGAGATAAAGTATACTGTCCGGAACCTGCGGCTCCTCTTTTATATAATCTTTTTCATGCTCTTTTACAAGTGTCTTTGGCATATACCCCCTCTCAGTATCGGTTTGCTTAATTAAAAAAAGCCGGGAGTATCTTTAAACTCCCGGGCTTTTATCCTCCGAATTGCGCGTCCGGGAACCCCGGAAAACTAAAATTAAAAATATATTTTTAGTATCATAATACGCAGGTTTTGTCAATGTATTGTAGCAAATCCGTATGCAAAGTTTTTAATTATGCAGCAGGAGTTCATACAACAGGCAGTTCATTTCTGTCCCGATATCTTCATAAAAAAGTACTGCCGAGTCAATATACCTGAACCCGTATGAGAGATACATCTTCTGCGGTGCGCTGTTTACCTTAAGGCAATCCAG
>JAQVWU010000295.1 GCA_028709565.1 Eubacteriales bacterium | reverse complement strand
TATAATTACGGAATATTATATGTTATTTATTATATCACCGGATTACCCGAAACGCAACAATCAAAAGTCCGCGGCACCGGTATTATAATACTTTGGAAAGGAATATCTTATCGGTTATGAAGAATAAAATTATATCGGTATTGATACCGTTTATCGCCCTGCTGACCTTGGCCGGCTGCGCTCAGCAGGCAGAGGATGATAATACAGCCTTTGCGGCCGACACCGAAGCGGCCCGGGATATTATAACGAGCGGGCTGGAGGCGGTCGATTATGAAGGCGCCGATTTCGGGTTTCTTGACCGGAGCAAAAGCGGGCTTTATAACGATCATCCCTATGAAGAGATTGCCGCCTCCGAACAGAACGGCGAAACGCTCAACGACGCCGTTTATACCCGAAACATTATCATCGAGGAAAAATATAATATAAATATAACGTCCGCCGGCGCGCAGGACCACGGCAGGATATATACCGTGTTTGAGGAAACGATATTGGCGGGTGACAACGCCTTTTATGCCGCAATGCCCAATCTGACAACGGCATTTAAAATAGCGACAAAACAATATGCACTGAACATAAACGACATCCCGAACCTTGACCCGCACCAACCCTGGTGGTCGGATGAAATTCTGGACAGCACCTCGGTCGGCAACAAGAACTGTTTCATCCCGGGCAGCCTGAACCTGAGCCTTATGAACACGGTAGGCATCACATACTTCAACAAACAACTGGTCAGCGAATACAATCTGGAAAATCCCTATGATTATGTAAATGCGGGAAAATGGACGCTGGACAGCATGGCTGAGATATCGGTGCCGGTAACCCGGGACCTGGACGGCAACGGCATTATGGATGAAAAGGATTTATACGGTATAGTCTGTTCCAGTTTCGCCTGGCAACCGCTCTTCTACGGAACGGGCAATCTGCTCATAGTTAAAGACGAAGAGGATATGCCCCGTCTGAACGCCGGAAACGAAGTCAATTACAATGCCGTCGCCCGGGTAATCGACCTTATTGACAATTGTGATACAACGCTGAATGTAAACAACCGTTCCTCGGTAACACAAAATCTGGGTCAGGTCACAATCGACGTTTTCAATGAGGGACGCGCAGTTTTCTTTATTGAATTAATCTACGGCGTGCCGCAGTTCCGCGACATGGATGATGACTTCGGTCTGCTGCCCATGCCCAAATACGACGAAAACCAAAGGGATTATTATTCATACATACACACCGCCAAGGCAACTGCGTGTGTTGTTCCGGTAACCAACGGAGATGGGGACATGACCGGACGGATTCTCGAGGATATGTCCTGTGAATCGTATAAACTAATCCGCCCGGCTTTTTATGACGTGATGCTTAAAACAAAATATACCCGGGATGAGGAATCCTCCGAAATGCTGGACATAATCCTGCAGAATTACAATGTCGACCTCACACTGCTCATGACCGATTTCGGGCTCGATATCGACAGGCTGCTGCGCGAAGCCGGGACAGCCGGCAATCCGGGTGTTTTGTCGTCCATCGCAGCGAACGAAATAAAATACAACACCGTTATAGACAGCGCCGCCGATATGCTTGTAAATAAATGATTCCGGTATGCCCCGAAACATTTGACATACCACCCGCCTTCGTATACAATAAAAGTATAAATAAAACGATTAAAGAGAGGCTGCCATGATTGAACTGAACGAACGCTGCATGCGTCTGAGAGAGGAAGCCGTCAATATAAAGAGCGCTTCAAAGAAGACGGGCGCGCAGCGCGATATGTGGTTTCGTTACGGCGAACGGAACCTTCCGCAGCATTTGCGTTCCAATATTACGCTTGTCGCCGCGGGTATTGCCGCCACGGCGGAAAACGCCGCGCCCTATATCGCCGGCGGCGAGCTTATCGTCGGCTATAACTTCGGGGACGGGGAATACGGGGGTCTGACGGGAGACCCCGCGCGGGACCGCGAAATCTTTGCCGCGAACGGTTTCAGCGACGGGATGATTGACGGGTATTATGCCGATTGTCCGCCGTTATATACCCATACCCCCATAGACGAGGGCTTTTCCCCCGCGCTTTCGGCGCTGGTGAGGGAGGGCGCGGTGTGCAATTCGGCCGGGCGGAGCAGCATCACCTGCAATCACAGCGTGCTCGGTTATGAAAAGGTGCTCAAGCTGGGTTTTGAAGGCCTGTCGGATGAGGTCGGGCTGCACGCGCGCGGCGGCGACAGCCTGTTTTATGTGGCCGAACGCATCGTCTGCCGCGGGGGAATGAAGATCGGAGAGCGTTACGCCGCCCATGCCCTCGCCCTTGCCGAATCCGCAGACAGGGAGCGGCGGGACGAACTGAAAGAGATTGCGCGTATCTGCCAACGGGTGCCCCGCTATCCCGCCTCGAATTTCCGCGAAGCGCTGCAGTCGCTGTGGTTTGCCCATATACTGAACACCTGGGAGGACGGTATTAACGCCAATTCCCTGGGCAGGCTGGATAAAATATTATATCCCTATTATAAAAAGGACATCGAATCGGGCGCGCTGAGCCGGGAGGAAGCCTTTGAGCTTATCTGCTGTCTGTGGATAAAACTCTACCGCGACTACGATGTTCAGCAGTGCTGTATAGGAGGCAGCCGCCGCCTATCCGGCGGTGAAAGGGTGTCGGAGGTCAATGACCTGTCCCGGCTGATGCTGGACGCGACCGAGGCCTGCGCTTTTGTGCGCTGTATGTCGGTGCGTGTGTCGTCCGTCACCGAACGGTCTTTTGTCAGGCGGGCTCTGGAGGTGGTGGGGCGTGTCGGCATGGGTGTTCCCTTCTTTTTTAATGACGACGTTATGATACCCGCCCTTGAGTTATACGGCATCGCGCCGGAGGACGCCGACGATTACTGCGCCATCGGCTGTGTCGAAACGCTCGTGCCGGGCAAGACCAACCCCCACGCCGTAAATACCCGCGTCAATCTGCTCAAAGCCGCGGAATACGCGCTGGGCAACGGACGCAGCATGTTCAACCCGGGACTGCCGGTGGCTCCGGAAACCGGTGACCCGCTGGCTTTTGAGCGCTACGGCGATTTTCGCAACGCGGTCTTCACGCAGATTGACTACCTGCTCGAATCGGCGGTCAGCGTGGCGCTGGCATATATGGATTCGTCGGAAAAGGACCGTCCGAAGCCCTATAAATCGCTGTTAACCGAGGGCTGCGTTGCCCGCGGCGTCGATTTCAACGCCCGGGGCGCGCTGTATGACTATTATCAGCTCATGTTTCTGGGTATTCCCAACCTTGCCGACTCGATGGCGGCGATAAAAACACTCGTCTACGACGAAAAGCGATATTCCATGGCCGAGCTGCTGTATCAGCTGGAAAATAATTTCCCGGATGAAGCGGTCCGCCTGGACTTTTTGCGCCGCGCGCCGAAATTCGGCAATGACGAGGACCTGCCCGATTCCATCGCCGCCGAAATATTGAATTATGCGTGCGACCGGACCCGCGAAATCTCCGAACAATGCGGTTACAGCTTTCACCCGCAGCCCTTCTCCTTTCTGTGGATGCTCGAGCACGGCGCCGCCTCGGCTGCCTCCGCCGACGGCAGAAGGCGGGGCGAAATCCTGGCGTACAGCGCCTCTCCCATGCAGGGGCGGGACGAGTCGGGGCTGACGGCGCTGCTCAATTCCCTGTCCCGTCTGCCGACAAAAAAAACTCCGGGAACCACCTCCGCCATAGTGGAGATAGAACCGAAGCTGTTTGAAGACGGGCATCTTGATATCCTGTGCGATATTTTTATGGCTGCCTCGACGCGGGGACTGTGCAACGTTCAGTTCAACACGGTCAACGCCTCAACCATGCTCGACGCCCAGCTCCACCCGGAGAATCACCGTAATCTTGCCGTGCGGGTGTCGGGATTCAGCCAGAAGTTCAATCTGCTGTCTCGGGAACTTCAGGACCATATTATAGCCAGAACCAAACACGCGAAGGTGTGAGCATTATCAAAGCTCGCGCACGGTAAGCCGGATAATAAGGTCCAGATTGTCATCCGACGCAGCCCTGTTGCGCCGCACCGCGCCGCACAGCTCGCACCGGTGGCTGATAATATAACCCTTTCTCGCGTCCGGTTCGGCCCAAAACGGGCGCATAAGTCCCCGGCAGGACGCCGCGCGGTCGCCAGGA
>JAQVWU010000294.1 GCA_028709565.1 Eubacteriales bacterium | reverse complement strand
ACCAATGTTAAGTTGTCGACAACGACATTGCCACGTTGAATCGGTAAATACGGTGATATTTTTTCGAATTGCGTTTTTGTTATAATCATATTTACATTATATCATATTTGCATTTTAGTGTCAACACTCCCTAATCACTGTAGCGCTTGGCATAATAACAATTCTCCCGCAGAGCAAACAAAACTCTGCGGGGTTTTTCTATCTTAATACCACCACTTTTGAACGGAGCCTTTCTGTTCGGGATCCATAACATTTATAAGCCATACTCAATCCATATACTGCTTTTTGGTAAAATCGACTTATCATTCAACTAGAATTGCTTAAATTATATTATTTTCTGTGGTTTCATCAAATGGTTCGATGTGCACGTTAACCTGTGTGGATTTACCAAAAAGATTTTGCAGAGCATTTTCTATGTCATGAGCTAATGTATGCGATTCAATAACACTTGCAAGCGGATTCACAATGACATGCATATCGATATAAATATCGTTTTGTACGCCGCGGCTGCGGACTTTATGTACATCCATCACCTGCAGGAACTTCTTTACTTCCAAAGTTATCAACTCAGCATCGACAACGCGGCTGTCAACTAATGTTGATATTGCAGGTTTTAGGATTTCGACGCAGGAATATGCAATACAGGCGGAGACAAACAGTGATATTGCTCCGTCAATTTGCGGCGGCAGTCCAAAACGCATGGCAGTAATGCCGGCTAAAACGCCCGATGAAATAAGAATATCACTTTTTGTGTGTATGGAGTCGGCAACCAAAACAGAGCTGCCCCATTTTTTGCCCAGCTTATATTCGATGACCGATACTATTATATTGATGAGAATAGTTGACCCGACAGCCATTAATTCAAACGGGGTAAAAGAAATCGAGCCGGGATAAATTAAAGTGTAAATGCCTGTAACAGCCACCTTAATGCATAAATAACCCAGCATTAATCCGATAAAAAGACACGAAAGCACTTCGAATTTCCTATGACCATAGGGATGTTTAAAATCGCTTGGTCTTGAAGATATGAGTATCCCGATTATGCCTATCACATTGGAAGAACCGTCGGCAAGAGAATGAAATCCGTCAGCCTGCAAGCTTAAACAACCGGTGATATTTCCTATTACTAATTTAACGGCACATACAAGGAAGTTAGCAAACAGAATTACTATTAACAGATTGAGTACCTTTTTATAATTGTTGACCATAGTCCCAGCCTCTTTTACAAAGTAGTGCTACCGTTATTATATTAATATAAAATCAGTTTGGTTACCGATATTTAAATATACGCCCGAGTGTTGTTCGCCATTTTGTGTACGCAACGGCGGCATCTAGATTCAGCCCGCCAATAATAGCTGGGCAGAATTGTTTACGGATGTTATTTTTTTATAATATCTGTTTAAAAATACCGTAACTTATGTTATTATAGGCAATGATAATAGTTGCAAACAGCATATGATATAATTTTCTGTAAAATTGCGGAGGTAAGATCGATGCGCAAAATCTGTTTTATATTAATTTTGATTATTGGAATATCCGGTGTATTCTGCGTTTCATGTTCCGATTCGGATTCCGGAGACGACATATTGCCGGAACGGTCAACGCCGTCAGAGGAAAACGAAACTGCCGAACCGCGTCCCGTTTACCGGACAAAGATTACGAAGGTTATGAGTTTGTAATGCAATGCGCCGTCCGTCATCCGACGATTATTCCCAACTATTTTACCGTTGAAAGCGAAAACGGCGATGTTTTGAATGACGCCGTATATAAACGTAATCTTGCGGCAGCAGAAAAATATAATGTAAAAATAACGGCCGATACGACAGGCGTCAGCACGGCGGTCGCCCGTTCCGCAATACTTGCCGGCGATGACCACTATGACCTGATGCTGGGCGGAACGTCCGTTATGGGAACCCTTGCTTTTGAAAAGCTGCTGCTTGATCTTAATGAAATGGAATTTTTTAATCTTGATATGCCGTGGTGGGATACGGAGCTGAATAAAGGTCTGACCATTGCCAACAGATTGTTTTTCGGAAGCGGTTCGCTCATCACAACAAACAGCGACGCCACCTATATCGTTCGTTTAACATTGACCTGGGTATAAAATTTAACATAGACAAACAATATCTATATGACCTGGTGCGCGGCGGTGACTGGAACATTGATAAAATGGTTGAAACCGCGCGTCCGTTTTCGGCGGATCTGGACGGTGACGGGGAACGTATTTGGGAGGATCAGTATGGTATAACCTGAGTTGATTCGTTTTTTCAGGCTTTATTTTACGGAGCGGGACTGTCCGTTACATCGAAAGACGACAATGACAGTATCATACCGGAGCAATTCAATGACCGCACCGACAACGCGCTGTCTAAAATAATGGAGGTTTTTACTCTGCAATATCTGACTCTCAACGGCAACGTGGTACAACAGCCGGAATTCAACCATGCCGAGACCGCCGACAACGCCATTGCGGACAGCCGCGCATTTTTTCAGGGGACACTTATTGAAGCGATGACACGTTCGAGGAATGTGGAAACCGCCATCGGCATATTGCCGATACCGAAATTTGAAGAAACACAGCCGTCATACACAAGCATGATCAATCCCAACGGGGTTGCGCTGCTCCTCGGCATTCCGATGAGCGCAAAAGATCCGGAGAGAACATCGGTTATAACCGAAGCGTTATATTCATACGGAAAACTGATTGACAACCTGATGAAGGCAACCGTGAGCGGCAAAGGTAATTTTGCTTCGATCTATGAAGCGGCCAAAACATCCGCGCAGATTCAGATTGACGAGCATGTTTTAATGATAGAAAATTTAGAATAAATGATTGTGGGTGATTAAATGAAAAAAGAAAACATACTTATTTCGGACTATATGTCATTGCTTAATCAATGGGTTGAATCATCCGGCGGATATCTTGTCACGCCTCCCGACCGTCCCGACCTGCTTTATTACGGAGACGGTTCGGACGGATGGGGGGTACAGACCAACCAGAAAGCATTCGCCGCCTATGCCGTGGTATCCGCAATGCCCGGCGGCAGACCGGAAATGCTGGACAAAGCATTGGCTATGTTGCGCTATTCCCTTGAATCGCATAAATCCGGACAATATCACGTAACCGACGGCGATGACAAACGCTGGGGTCATACATGGATCAGCGCGCTGGGAGTCGAACGCATGATGCACGGAGTGCATGCAATCCGAAAATATCTGACCGACAGAGACCAAACGCTTTTGCGCAATATGCTGATTTCCGAATCGGACCGGCTTCTTGAAAATCATCCGGTAACAGCAGATCCGATAAAAAACGTTCCCGAGAGCAATATGTGGAACGGCGTGGTCATGTACCGTACCGCCGTGATGTATCCCGACGCTCCGAATGCTGAACGTTATATCGAAAAGGGTCTTGGCTTTATACTCAACGCAATATCGGTTCCCTCCGAGAAATATTCATCGGAATCCTTTTCGGGAAAACCTATGAACGAATGGTTTGTCGGAGGCAATTTTTTTGAAAGCTATGCACTCAACCACCACGGATATCTCAATGAAGGCTACATCGTCATAACCATGTCCAATGCCGCCATGCTGCATTTTACATTGCGTGAACTCGGAGTCGCCCCTCCCACCGCTTTGTATCACAACCTGGAAAAGGTATGGCAGCTTGTCCGCACCGCTATGTTTGACGACGGCAGACTGCTTCGCTGGGGCGGTGATACCCGGGTGCGTTATTGTTATTGTCAGGACTATCTCCTTCCGGCCCTTGCGCTAGTAAACGATACGCTGGGAGAAGATACCGCCTCTCCGGAGAGCGGCTGGGTCAATATCCTGCGCAAAGAGGTTGAATATAACGAAGACGGTTTGTTTTTATCAAAACGGTGCGAACTGTTCCGTGAAAAATCCCTTTTATATTATACACGCCTGGAATCCGACCGCGCGGCAGCGTTGTCCTTCAACGCTTATTATCGTCATATATTCAATTCTTTCGGCGAACCGTACGGATGCGGTGACTACGCGCCCGACCCGTCTTGCAAACGGCCGCTTGACGCATGGCACGACTCATATCACGGGTCCTGTTTTGTTAAAAACAAAAACAGATTTGCTTCGTTTACATGGAGAGCGGCGGAACTGCCGCAGGGCATATGCATC
>JAQVWU010000018.1:4539-17393 GCA_028709565.1 Eubacteriales bacterium | reverse complement strand
GGCGCACTGGTCGAGCACAGGCTTATATTTATCACAGACTGCCACAAGTTCCGCATACGGATTACCGATTAATTGATGAATCATTGTCATACCGCGATGAGCTCCAAAGACACCTATTTTTATTTTTGCCATAATAACCGTCCTTTTTAAAACAAAGCTATAGTTACACTTATAATACAAGGGTATCAGTACTTTTAACCCATTATATAATAAAGGGCGGGTATAGTTATTAACATTATGTTAATTAATATAATAAACGCTAGTCAGATATTTTTTTTCGAACCATTGACAGCGGGGATAATAAAACGTATAATAAATATGTAAACCGGACCTTCTTTTCAGATGTAACAATCCGGTAAACAGCAATTAACAGAGAGGTAGATTTATAATGCATCAAAATATATTAATACTTGATTTCGGCGGACAGTATAAGGAACTGTTAGCACTAAATATCAGATCAATGAATGTTTTGACGATTATCAAACCCGGTAATATACCGATATCCGAAATAATCGAGATAAATCCAAAAGGAATAATACTGTCCGGCGGTCTTTCAAGTGTTTACGACGAAGATGCCGTTAGATGTGATCCCGAATTATTTAAAATCGGCATACCGATATTAGGTATTTGTTATGGAGCGCAATTGATGGCTTATATTCTCGGAGGATTGGTGGCACCCTGCGAAATCAAGGAATCCGGATGCGTTAAAATGAATATCGACCCCTCTTCACAACTTTTTGCAAAAATGGACACAACGCAATCAGTTTTAATGAATGATAATGACTGTATAACAAAATTACCCGCCGGCTTCATCTCAACAGCATATACCGGTTCAAGTCCGAATGCAGCTATTGAAAACACCGAAAAAAAACTATACGGCCTACAGTTTCATCCGGAAGTCAAACAAACAACCAATGGTATGAAGATGCTAAACCGTTTTGTTTTTGATATCTGCGGAGCCGCAGGTGATTATACCGTTGACGACTATTTAAACGAACAAATGTCCGCAATTTCAAGACAGGTTGGAAATGAATCTGTTTTACTTGCACTGTCGGGAGGTGTAGACTCCTCGGTATGCGCAGCATTGCTGTCAAAAGCTATACCGGACAGGCTTGTTTGTATTTTCGTTGATCACGGCTTAATGAGAAAAAATGAAGGCGATGAAATTGAGGCGGCATTTTCGGATCGCCGTTTGAAATTCATACGTATCAACGCGGAAAAAAGATTTCTTGAGGCATTAAAAGGTGTGACCGATCCTGAGCAAAAGAGAAAAATAATAGGACGTGAATTTATCTCTGTATTTGAAGAACAAGCCAGGGTTTTAGATAATATTAAATATTTGGCTCAGGGGACAATATATCCCGATGTTATCGAGTCGGGCGCAGGAAATAAGGCAAAGGTAAAAAGCCATCATAATGTCGGCGGTCTGCCTGAAATTATGGATTTCAAAGGTATAATCGAACCGCTGAAAGGTTTATTTAAGAATGAGGTGCGTATTTTAGGTAAAAGACTCGGTTTACCGGACAGTCTCGTTCAAAGACAACCCTTTCCGGGACCGGGTTTGGCAATAAGAATCATCGGGGAAGTATCAAAAGAAAAGTTGGAAATCCTGCGCAGCGCTGACGCAATTTTCCGTGAAGAGATAAAACGTTCCCGGTTGAAGCCGGATCAATATTTTGCCGTATTAACCAATATAAAATCTGTAGGTGTTACGGATGACAATCGGACTTATGATTATGCGGTTGCCCTGCGCGCGGTTAAAACAAAAGACTTTATGACCTGTGAATATATGAAGCTACCATACAGTACGCTTGACCGTGTGTCCGCACGCATTATTAATGAAGTGAAAAAAGTTAACCGTATTCTGTATGATATTACGGGCAAACCCCCGGCAACCATAGAGTACGAATAATTAATATATGCAACTGCTGCGTAAATTCGAAAGGAAATGAAGAATGTTAAGAAACTACCAATCGGAATTTGAATCCCGTGTTCAATTTATCTCTGATTATATTAATAAATCCGGTGCCGCAGGTATTGTTTTCGGCAACAGCGGCGGTAAGGACTGTGCGCTTGTAGGCATCTTATGTAAAGCGGCATGTGAAAATACGGTCGGTATTATTATGCCCTGTCTCTCCAAACGCAATTTTGAAGAGGATATGACGGACGGATTTGCTATTTCCAATCAATTCGGGATAGAAACACGGACAATAGATCTAAGTGATATAAAAACAAACGCCATAAAAATAATAGGCGGGCATACCGAATTAAATAATAATGCGCTGTCAAATATGGCACCCCGTCTGCGCATGTTAACATTATATGCCGTTGCGGCTTCGGAAAACCGTATTGTTGCCGGTACGGGCAACCGCAGTGAAATTTATATGGGGTATTTTACAAAATGGGGAGACGGCGGATATGATTTTAACCCTATTGCCGATTTAACGGTCACCGAAGTTTATGAATTTCTGGAGTTTTTGGACGCGCCTCAGAATATAATTAATAAAGCACCTTCCGCAGGTTTGTTTGAAGGGCAGACAGATGAAAAAGAAATGGGTATTTCATATGCGAAAATCGATGATTATCTTCTCGACGGCAACGCAAATAAAGAAGATATAGAATTAATTGAAAGTTTCCATAATAAAAGTGCTCATAAAAGAAAAATGCCCGCAACATATGCGGAATATAAGCAATAGATACGACAGGGAAGGGAAGTATTAAAAACGGCTTGCGACCATACAGTATATAATCAGAAGACAGCGGCTGTTACTTATTCCGCTGTCTTCTCTGTCCAAATTATGATATTATTTAAAATATACGGTTTTTCCTGTTTGTGCCGATTTATATATAGCGTCGATAATTTCAGAAACCACGCACGCTTCCTCAGGTTTTACAAGCGGCTCCGTATCATCGACAATACTCTGTATCCACTGTCTGGCTTCATATTGTTCGGGACTTAATTCCATATCTTTAAAATAATCGCGGTCAGCATATCCGGGTGACAGTGTTTCGGTGTAAAGCTTATCCTCTCTTTCGCCATTCATATGTATTCCGCCGCGCAGTTCAATGCCGCCTTTTGTTCCGCAGAACGTCGGTACCCCGCCATGTTCGATGTTTAACAGCCAGCTGGCTTCAACAATCATTGTACATCCGTTTCTAAACTTTACAAAGCCAACAGCAAAATCCTCAACCTGAAATTCACCGGGTTTCCACATACCCCAGTCACCGTTATCTTTAACGTTTTCAGCCAGTTTGTTAAATGTCGAACCGGTAACACTTTCTACTTCATAATTTCCGATAACATATAACGCCGCGTCAATCGAATGAGTTCCGATATCAATCATCGGTCCGCCGCCTTGTTTCTCCTTATCGAGGAATACCCCCCATGTCGGAACACCGCGGCGCCGGATAGACGGAGCTTTAACATAATAGACATCTCCCAATGCTCCGCTTTTAACAAGATTATGAGCATATTGATAAACCGGAGTGCTGCGCGACTGATAACCCACAGTCAATTTTTTTCCGCTTTTTTTTGCCGCTTCGACCATGGCGCGCGCATCTTTTGCTGTATGAGCCATGGGTTTTTCACACATTACATGCTTACCTGCCTGCAGAGCGGCAATAGTAATCTTGGAATGCGCGGCATTCGGAGTAAGAACATGAACAACTTCAACTTCTTCAAGTTTCAGCATACGATGAAAATCCTTATAAACCTTGGCGTCGGATGTACCGTAATCCTTTTTAGCTTTCTTAGCGCGTTCCGGAATTATATCACAAAAAGCAACCATTTCCACATTTTCTATGAGTTTTAATGATGGCATATGTTTTCCGTTTGCAATACCTCCGCATCCGACAATTCCGACTTTTACCTTTCTCAAATTAAACACCCCTTTGATTTAAATTTTTATGTTATAATATACGAGGTGTTTTTTTCTGTAGTCATCTCGTATATTTTGTTGTTTATTTTAATCTTTAAATCATTGCCGTATTTCGATATAACCTTACAGAAGATAACATCGCCTTCTCTCCATTCTGTATCAACAATAAAACCGCCCCGCGCG
Organism: Eubacteriales bacterium; assembly: GCA_028709565.1. Taxonomy (GTDB): domain Bacteria; phylum Bacillota; class Clostridia; order Oscillospirales; family CAG-272; genus JAQVWU01. The sequence continues at coordinate 13,332 of JAQVWU010000018.1, read as the reverse complement.
ACAAGACCGGTGTAACTGCCGTTATCCCAATCACCCGGCAGAGCGGGCAGTATATCAATAAATCCGTCATGGCTTTGAATTAGCATTTCAGCGATACCAGCGCAGCCGCCGAAATTGCCGTCTATCTGAAAAGGAGGGTGGTTATCAAACATATTATCCAGTGTGCTTTTATCAATCAGCGCATATAGATTTTCCAAAGCCGAATCACTGTCATGCAGCCTCGCAAAGAAATTTATAATCCACGCACGGCTCCACCCTGTATGTCCTCCTCCGTTTGCCAGTCTTCGCGCTATAGATACGCGCGCGGCTTCCATAAATTCAGGAGATTTGTTTTCTGTGATTATAGCTGCGGGATGAAGTCCGTATAAGTTCGACATATGACGATGTCCCGGTTCCGCTTCCTCAAAGTCATACAACCATTCCATTATCTGACCATGTTTTCCGATTTTCAGGGGAGGCAGTTCGGCACGATATTGTAATGCCTTATCGGCTGTCTCAGAATCGATTCCGAGAATAGCGGCGCATTCAGCTGTTATCGTAAAAAGTTCATATAAAATCATGTTATCCATCGTTGGAGATGCGCACATTGCAACTGCTTCTCCGGTTTCCGGATCTATAAAGGAATTTTCCGGTGAATTTGACGGAGCGGTTACAAGATATCCTGTATTCGGGTCCCTGACTAAAAAGTCGAAAAAGAATTCCGCGCTGCCTCTAATAACCGGATAATATTTGCTTAAAAACTCTTTATCACAGGTATACAGGTAATGTTCCCATAAATGACGGCAGCACCATGCACCCGCGCACATAAACGCACCCCATGACGGATGTTCACCGGGTGCCGTAAATCCCCAGGGATTAGTTATTGTATGAGCTACCCATCCCTTTTTGTTATATGTTCTCTCCGCGGTAAACGTTCCTGACCGTGCCAGCATTTCTATATAATCAAAAAACGGTTCCAGTGTTTCCGGCAAGTCGGTGACTTCAGCAGGCCAGTAATTCATCTGAATGTTAATATTTATATGATAATCAGCACTCCACGGCGCTATATAATCCTTATTCCAGATTCCCTGAAGATTTGCGGGTAAAACTCCCCGGGATGATGACAGAAGGAGATAGCGTCCGTATTGAAAATACAATTCCGCAAGGGATTTATCGGCTCCCTTTCGGATGTGCTTATCTGTCGGAAGCGCGGCAAGCTCTTCTGATGAATCATTAAGCGAGAAAGAAACACGGTCCATTATTGGTTTAAAATATAAATTATGAGCTTTAAGAATGGTTTCATAACCTGCTTTTTCGGCTCTTTCAATAGTTTCTTTACACACAATTTCCGGATTGCGGCTTGAACTGTAATCTGTCGCGGCTGTGATATAGATAATATAATCGTCTTTATCACGTATTGTCTTTATGCTTATGGCATATGACAGATATTTATTGTTTATTCTGCCCGCAGCGGTGATACTGTTGCAGTCATATGTAATAGCTGTATTATTACGCTCATAATGTATTTTTATCTCGTTGTAACCGGATAACCTGATTACAATCACATTATAATCATATGATACAAAATATGTGCTTTTATAATCACCAAAAAAAGTATCGGCAATACCTGTAAAAATATCAAGACTACGCCGATAATCAGATTTATCTTCCGCTTTATGTTCAATTTTGTGTTCAATATATAAATCTCCGGCTGTTTGATATGAACCGTAAGGTTCCGTTTCCCCAGAACCTTTGCTGCCTTTACCGCCGCAGACGAGATAACGGTTGCATAAACTCTGCGCTTCTTTATAATTTTTATTAAAAATAAGCTGACGCATATTTTCGAGTTGAGCCGCGCATTGGGGATTTTCATTGTCGGTCTGATATCCCGACCACAGTGTTTCTTCGTTTAATTGAATCCGGTCCCGGTCAATACCTCCAAAAACCATAGCGCCGATTATACCGTTTCCGAGAGGTAAAGCTTCTTCCCATATCCGGGCAGGCTGCCGATACCATAATGTATGTAAACTCAATATAATCTCTCCGTATTTTATAAATTTTATATTTTAAATATCAGATATAAATATGCCTGTTATCGCGCATTGTACCATATAGAGGATATGTTGTCAATGCAGAATAATAAAAAAATACAAATAATAATATATCATTTGTAGGTTATTCGCTTGACGCTTGTCGTAATTCTGTATTACAATATACTATAGATGAATATTTATATCTAGATATTCAAAAACATTAGAAAGAATGGTAAAAATACAAGTTATGGATAATAATAATGTTAGCCTTAAAACAATAATCATTGCCTGCGTTGTTTTAGCAATATTAATTACGGCATTTATCTTTATTTATATTCGTTTTTCAGAGAAACCCGCAGAAGGCGAAAAAAACATTACCGTTGATATTATTGTTGCGGATAAAATAATCAGGACTTATGAAATTAAAACAGATGCTGAATTTTTACGCGAAGCCCTTGAATCCAATAATCTGGTTTCCGGCAATGAAAGTGAGATGGGGCTTTTTGTTTTGACTGTTGACTGTATAACGGTAAATGAATCAAATCAGGAGTGGTGGTGTTTCACTAAAAATGGTGAAATACTTAATACAGGTATTGATACAACACCGGTTTATGACGGGGACCACTTTGAAATAACACTTACCATAGGCTGGTAATTCAACATGCAAAATAAAAACAGCGCTAAAATACGCGAAATAATAATCATCGCTTTAATGAGTGCCGTATTATACGGCGTACAGGTAGCTATTGCTTTTTTACCTAATGTTGAACTGGTGTCACTGCTTATAATCATATACAGTCTTGTGTTCGGTTATAAAGTGTTCTTTATAATCGGTGTTTTCGTAATCGCAGAAGGTCTGACATATGGTTTCGGTATCTGGTGGATTTCATATTTGTATGTTTGGCCTATACTCGCAATCGTCGCGCTTTTATTAAAACGTAATCGCTCCGTGATTATATGGGCGTTTATATCCGGTTTGTTCGGATTGATGTTTGGCTTTTTATGTTCGTTTCCGTATTTTTTTGTCGGCGGTCCGCAGATGGCGTTTTCATATTGGGTTGCCGGCATTATGTTTGACGTCATACACTGTGTGTTTAATTTCGTAATCGTACTTGTATTATTTAAACCTGTGTTATATATGCTGACCAAGCTATATGCACCATACCGGGAAAAGAAGAATTCATAGGAAATATTCATGATCAAACTGCGTACCTTATATTACAGATATATAACACCGACCACATTCTTAACAGTTTTTAGCTCTGTATTTATCAGATATATATATTATGGTTTTGAATATTATTATCAATTGGACGATTATATTCAATATCATAATTATGCTACCTCACTTGACTACGGTCAGTTGATAATTCAAGAGGGCTTACTTTCCGCAAGACCGCTTGCCGGAATAACCGACCTTTATTTTTGGTCCAAATTTTATGGCTTTATGATTGTCGGTGTATTAATTGTATCGGTAATGTATGCATTTTCCGCATTACTGCTGCAGTTGTTGTTTAATAGATATTTTCGGACAGGATTATTCTTCGTTGCTGTTTATACACTCCTGCCTCTGGGGTTTGAGGGAACATACTGGATGTCCGCGTCCACACGAATTATCACCGGTCTTTTCTTCAGTTCCATCGCAATATGGTTATTCCAAAAAATTTGTGACACACAAAAAAAAAGATATATTCCCGTTTGGTTGTTGATTCAGCTCATTTCTTTTAGTTTTTACGAACAGGTGCTTGTCTTTTCGTTCATACTCACGGTTATAGTTATAATAATAAATTTACGTACGGAATGCATAAATAAAACCAAAAAAATGTCTTTGTGGGGTGTTTTGTCAATTCTGAACGTTTTTATATATTTTGCCTTTACCAATATGTTCAGCGGAAAGGGAATTTACGCGGAACGTATAAATTATGTATTTCCTACAACACCGTATTATTTCAAAGTATTCCTTCCGGAAGTAATACATCAGATAAATTCCGTTTTTATAAAAGGCGGATTTTATACGTTATTTAAAGGTTTTCATCGCGGTATAAGATATGTTATAACTGAATTTAACTGGTTATATATGATTGCTGTTTGCATAATCGCTTTATTGATTTTTGTTTTATCGACAAGAACAAACTCTTCAAAACATGAACCCGTTTACACCGAATACACAGGAGCAATAATATCGGGAATATTGCTCACGGCGGCTCCGGTTGCTCCGTTTTTTATAATAGGCAATCCGTGGTTCTCCCTGCGAAGCGCAGTCTGTTCTTTTTCAGGTATTGCGTTGATACTGGATGCTCTTATTCGTTTTATTTTTAAGAATAAAAACATCGCAGGTATCATTACGGCTTCTTTTGTTTGTATTTGTTGTGTTTCTTCAGTATCGGAATTGCATGATTATAAAGCAACTTACGAGTATGACCAGCTGGTTGCGGGGATTATATTGGATGAAATCAACGATAAACCTAACCTTGGGCGTACCGGCATATTGAATTTAAACGCTTCTTATCTTGATGAACAAAATTTTTACTGGCATGAACATATACACGGTGTTACCGAAAACGACTGGGCGCTGTTCGGAGCTCTGGTCAGCATTTCTGCCCCATTTAACGGCGAAATAGTACCACTGGCAACTGACGGTCCTGCATATTATGCGGCATGGAATCGCGATACAAAAAACATTGCCGGTTTTGACACTATCTATTTCTGGGATGAGAAAAGGGAAGAGTTATCCCTTTTGTTGCCGCAAAAAATCAACGACGCTGAATATATGTTATATCACACAAACGGTGATCTATGTGCTCATGTTTGGGAAGATAAAGATTACGGGCATATAAAAGTATATTAATCGAAGCAACTGTCTATTTTATTTAAGACATTTTTACGTCATTATACGATAAATTATATTATCAACAGCATTAATTATTGTACGCATTGCCATATTGTAATTACGCAATAATAATGATATAATAAATAATGCGGGGGCATAGCTCAGCTGGTTAGAGTGTATGCTTGACATGCATAAGGTCACTGGTTCGATTCCAGTTGTCCCCACCATTTGAGTCCGCCTGCCGAAAAGGCAGGCGGTTTTTTTGCTTATTTAAATTGTTATCTTTTTGTTATCTTTTGTTTATATAAATGCATTTAAATATACTTGACACGGTATGTTTTAATTGATATAATTACTGCGGAAGGAGATATCGTAATATGAACGAAATTTTTAGTAAGTATCGCCCGGGTTTGCATGACAGGATACTGCATTACGATTCGTTTATTCCTTTTTTAGATAATTCAGATAATTCAGATAATTCAGATAATTCAGATAATAAAGGGATAAAAATAAATCCGCTGTATTTTGAGGATTTAATAAGCGAAGGGGAAAAAGCTTTAGAAAAAGAATACAGAATTTTACCGGCTTCAACATACATGCAGTTCAAACGTGACGGAAACCGTTCCGTATATGAGTCGCTGTATTTTGAACGGCGGAGGATGGTAGTGAGTCTGCTGCTTGCTGAATCGGCAGAACGAAAAGGCAGGTTTACGGATAAATTAATTGACGGAATCTGGCTTTTGCTTGAAGAAAGCACATGGGTTATACCTGCACATAACCAATCAAAACCGAATCAAAATTCATCGCTTACATATGCATATGCCTCAGATGTCGATTATATAGATTTGTTTTCCGCCGAAACCGGTTCATTGCTGGCCTGGGTATATTATATAGCCCGTGATTTTCTGGACAATGATAGTCCGATTATATGTGACCGTATATTATATGAGTTAAACAGGCGTATAGTCAACCCATATATGAAAAATGATGACCAATGGTGGATGGGGTTTATAGGCAACTTATTGAATAACTGGACACCATGGATAATTTCCAACGTATTAACCGTTTGCGCGTTATGTATACGTGATACAGAACTTCGGATTAAAATGACCGACCGCGCTATGATAATACTGGATAACTTTACACATTTTTACCACAGCGACGGAGGATGTGACGAAGGACCCGGTTATTGGGGAGTTGCCGGCGCATCTTATTTTGACTGTGCGGAATTATTATTTGATTTGTCCGGCGGTTATGTGGATATTTTTGGTAATGATTTATTGCGCAACATGGGAGAATACATAGCAAAGGTAAATATTGAGGGCGATCGGTTTTTGAATTTTGCCGACTGCGCAGCCCGTGTTATTCCGAGTTATCATATGATTGTACGTTATGGCAGAAAATGCAATTCCAAAATGCTCGAAAGTTTCGGCTCTTCATATATATATCATAACAAATTTAAACCGTCATTCTCATTTTATAATACCATATACCGCAATATAAAAAACTTATGTGAACCGGAACCCGAGTATTCCGAATATATCGCCACGGAAAAAATCTGGTTCGACGGTATATGTGTAATGGTTAAACGAGAAACGCCAAAGGGCTTTTATCTGGCAGCTAAGGGCGGTCACAACGGTGAAAGTCATAACCATAATGATGTCGGCAGCTTTATTATATATTATAACGGCCGGCCGTTGTTTATTGATGTAGGTGTCGGTACCTATTCCGCGGATACCTTTAACAGCAATCGTTGGAAAATTTGGACTATGCAATCCGCCTATCATAATTTACCTACGATAAATGGTTGTATGCAGGAACCCGGCAAACAATTTAAAGCTTCTGATATTTTGTATAATGACGATGACGGAAGTTTATCCATGTCCCTTGCCGACGCGTACCCGAAAAACAGCAACATTTTATATTATAACCGCAAATGCGAACTTACCAACAGAGAAGTAAAAATAACCGACAATATATCCGCCGGAACCGATAAATCTGATGGTCAAGGCAGCGGAAAAATTATTTTTAATCTTATTTCTGTATATCCTCCGGATGTATCGAAACCGGGTAACCTCAGGTTTAATATAAACAACGACGAATGTATTGCCGAGTATAATACCGAACTAACCCCATATATCGATATTATAAACCTGACCGATAAAAAAATATCTTCCGGGTGGGGGAGTGAAGTATTATATCGTACCAGACTGGAAACGGATTCCGATTTTTCAAAAGGTACATTTATCCTGACCGTAAAACACCCTTAATTATATAAAATAAAAATTTTATATAATTAAGGGAAGTATAAAACCCATAAACAATAGACGGAGGCACATAATGGCAAACAAATATACTATAGGAGTCGATTTCGGAACCTTGTCAGGGCGTGCTGTGGTTGTTGATATAACAAACGGTGATGAGCTGGCCACGGCGTCTTATGATTATCCGCATGCTGTTATGGATGAATTTATGCCCGACGGAATTACGCGTCTTCCGCCGGATTTTGCGCTGCAGCATCCTCAGGATTATCTTGATGTTCTTAAAGTGACTGTTCCTGAAGCTGTAAAAAAATCCGGAATCAGCTCCGATGATATAATCGGAATCGGAATTGATTTTACCGCTTGTACCGTTATGCCCGTATTCTCGGATGGTACGCCTCTTTGTTTTACCGATAAATTTCGCAATGAACCCCAAGCGTATGTTAAACTATGGAAGCATCATGCCGCACAGGAATATGCGAATCGGATAAACAAAGCTGCTGCCGAGTCAAATCAAAATTGGCTCAATCGTTACGGAGGCAAAATATCCAGCGAATGGCTTTTTCCAAAGATATGGCAAACACTGGAAGAATCCCCCGATGTTTACAAAGCCGCGGATTTCTTTATTGAAGCCGGCGACTGGGTTGTCTGGCAACTTTGCGGAATACAAACCAGAAGTTCCTGTATGGCAGGTTATAAGGGTATATGGAACAAAAAAGAAGGATACCCCTCCAAAGAGTTTTTTGCGTCCCTTGACAAAAGACTGGAAAATGTCGTTGAGGATAAATTAAACTGTCCTGTTACACCCCTGGGTTCAAAAGCCGGTTTATTAACCGAAAAAGCCTCTGCTTTGACAGGCTTAAAAGCCGGTATTGCAGTCGCGATATGCAATGTAGACGCACATGTCACGGTTCCTGCTCTGAATATTACCGGAACGAAAAAAATGCTGGCGATTATGGGAACATCGACATGTCATATGCTGCTGGGAGATACGGAAAAAATAGTTCCCGGAATGTGCGGCGTTGTCGAGGACGGAATATTACCCGGGTTTTTCGGTTATGAAGCCGGACAATCATGTGTAGGTGACCATTTTGCCTGGTTAATCGAAAATCTGATGCCGGCAGCTTATAAAGAAGAGGCTGACAGAAAAAATAAGCGCTGCATAGCATATATGGAGGAGCTCGCTTCGCAACTCCATGCCGGCGAGAGCGGTATTATAGCGCTTGATTGGTGGAACGGCAATCGCAGTGTTTTGGTTGATGTGGATTTATCAGGGTTGTTTGTAGGTATGACATTGGCCACAAAACCCGAAGAACTTTTTCGCTCGCTTGTAGAAGCAACCGCATTCGGCTCAAGAAAGATCATCGAAACCTTTCGATATTATGGTATTGAAGTCAATGAATTGTATGCAGCCGGCGGTATAGCTGAAAAGAGTCCGTTTACCATGCAGCTTTATGCCGATATATTAGGCATAGATATTAAAATTTCCGGTTCTGCTCAGGCTCCCGCCCTGGGTTCCGCTATCTTTGCCGCGGTTGCCGCAGGTATTACCGGAGGCGGTTATAACAGTGTCAACGACGCCTGTGCCGCAATGGGCAAATTAAAAAACATAGTTTATAAACCAAACATGAGAAATAATACCGTATATAATGAACTTTACAAAGAATATGAAATATTACATGATTATTTT
>JAQVWU010000018.1:0-4529 GCA_028709565.1 Eubacteriales bacterium | reverse complement strand
ATGTTATTGCAAATAAATAGATAAATATATATATATAGGGAGGTTTCGTTATGTTTTCAAATTACCCAGATGTTAAGCTCGGTATTGTTGCAGTCAGCCGGGATTGTTTTCCCGCTTCCCTGAGCGAAAGGCGAAGAACCGCTGTAGTGGATATCTGCAAAAAAAACAAATTGGATATTTTCGAGTGTAATATAATCGTCGAAAATGAAATTGACGCCATGAATGCTCTTGCTTCGGTTAAAAACGCCGGTGTTAACGCTTTGTTGATTTATCTCGGAAATTTCGGACCCGAAGGACCGGAAACAATGCTCGCTAAAAAATTTAACGGCGAGGTTATGTTTGCAGCCGCTGCCGAAGAAACTAAAGATGACATGATTAACGGCAGAGGTGATGCTCTGTGCGGTATGTTGAATGCGTCATATAATCTGAATCTCCGCGGTATAACCGCATATATTCCCGAATATCCCGTAGGGACAGCTGATGAAGTTTATAAAATGCTGCTTGATTTCGAGATTATATCCAGGATTAAAATCGGTTTAAAGGGACTGAAAGTTATCTCTTTCGGTCCGCGGCCTTATGATTTTTTGGCATGCAATGCGCCTATAAAAGGGCTTTATGATCTGGGTATAGAGATTCAGGAAAACAGCGAACTTGATTTGTTTGAATCATTCGGGAAACATGCGGATGACCCGCGCATCGAAGCCGTTGCGGCAGAAATGGCTGCTGAATTAACTTCGGAAGGAAACAATTATCCTGCGGTATTACCCAAACTGGCACAATACGAAATAACACTGATGGATTGGGCAGAAGCAAACCGCGGTGCTTCGAAGCATGTTGTATTTGCAAATAAATGCTGGCCTGCTTTCCAAACTATGTTTAAGTTTGTTCCCTGTTATGTCAATTCCAGACTGACGGCTCGAGGTTTCCCTGTTGCGTGTGAGACCGATATATATGGCGCTGTATCCGAATACATGCTGTATCTTGCTACGGGTTGTGCACCGACGCTGCTGGATATAAACAACAGTGTGCCGTTTGATCTGTATGAGAAATATAAACCATCAATCGGCAATTATAAACCGACTGATCTGTTCATGGGTTTTCATTGCGGCAACACACCGATCTGCCATTTGAAAAAAGGCGAAATGAAATACCAGTTAATTATGAAACGAACCCTGGAACCGGATGTTGAACCCGATGTATCAAGGGGTACACTAGACGGTGATCTTGCGCCTTCACCAGTAACGCTTTTCAGGCTTCAGTATACCGCTGACTCGGTCTTCAAATCATATATTGCAGAAGGTGAGGTTCTTGATGTACCCACAGGTTCTTTCGGCGGTATAGGAGTTATAGCGATACCTGAGCTGGCACGCTTTTATCGCCATGTTTTGATTGAAGGACATTTTCCGCATCATAGCGGCGTGGGCTTTGATCGCTGCGGCAGAATACTGTTTGACACATTGAAGCTTATGGGAATCAAAGATATTGCGTTTAACCAACCGGAATCGATGCTTTACAAATCAGAAAATCCTTTTAAAAGCAATACATAATATCAACATAATTAAAAATTATAATAACAGAATGCGGAGAAATTTGATGAAATTCATTCTTAAATTGTTTATTCTAGCAATATCCCTTTGTATGCTGACTGCGGTTTATACATCCTGTGAAAAACAAAACGGTGATAACACGGAAACAAGTGCCTCAACCGACGAAAGTCCCGCTTCCATAGAAACCCGTCAGTTTTTTACCGATTATTATAATGAGACGAATAATAAAAATTTTTCCGTTATTACTGATTATTTTGCAGAGGATGAAGAAACTCTTCAATCAAAAATAGATAATTTTACATTTATGGCAACCATGTTTGATGTAAAATATGAAATAGACAGTGTTGAGGCAATGTATCTTGAAGACGGGAATATCAGTGTTTCGCTAATAACACTGATTACTTCCGAAAATAAAGACAGCGGTTCTGTTACCGTAATGAAAGAACCGTCGTCATATTTGTTGGAAAAAAAGGACAACAAACTTATGATAATTTCGTATGCCGTCGGAGAGAGCGAAGTTGTCAGCATGAATTAACAGAATGATTAATGATTTGAAACAGGATATTCTATAAAGGCAATATTCTGTTTTTTGTTATATGTTTGATTATCTAAGACAAGCCGGGATATCTGAAACAAATACCCTTCCCTGTATGCTTAAATAAAATATATAAAGCGGCAATCAAATGACTGCCGCTTTATATATTATTCTGTTTCTACCGATAAGCCAACAACATAATCGATAACTTTTTCCATCAACATATTCATTTTTACCGTTTCTTTTGTATAGGCTTTTTCCATGTCTCTGACTGAATCAAATCCAAACTTTTCTGCATATTCAATCGATTTTTCCTTGTATTCATCGTCATCTATTTCGATATTTTCTGCCCTTGCAATCGAGAACATAATCATTTCCTGTTTAACCTGAGATTTTGCGTATTCTGCCGCTTCTGTCAAAAACTCTTCTATAGATTGTCCTTTCGACTGAGATATAAATGATTCAAGGGTATAACCGTATTGGAGAGCATAACTTTCATATGTTTTGACCATGTTATTATAATATTTTTCGACATTCTTTTTAGGATAACTGATAACAACAGAATTTTCAATGACTTTATTCCAGGTAAAATCAGATTTTAATGTCAACCGGGTTTCTGTTTTGTATTCGTCTATCGTTTCATAATCGGTAAAGTCTTTGATAAATTCATCCGTCAGGTCGGGAATTATTTTTTCTTTAATCGAATTGACTTTAATATTAAAATTCACTTCCTGTCCCGCCAGGTCCTGATTATAAACATAATCTTCAGGAAAGACAGTTTTTACATCAAAGATATTATCAATGTTTTTGCCGATAATGCCTTCTTCGAATCCTTCAACAAATACGCCGGAACCTATTTCCAAATCATAATTTGTGGCTGAGCCACCGGGAAACACTTCACCGTTTAATGTACCGGTATAATCTATATTTGCGATATCACCGTTTTTAACAGGACGGTCTGTTATTTCATTTTCGGTGGAGTTTTGTTCCAGTAAATCATCGGTATTTTGCTCCAGCCGGGCTTCCAGTTCGGAAAGCGAAACCTCAATACCTGAATATGAACCGAGAGACAGATGTTCGGCCAGATCGAAATCGTAAGGTTGAGAACATCCTGTAACGGTTAGCATTATAATCAATGACATAAGAGACATGAACTTTTTCTTTTTCATACGCTGCGACTCCTTAATATGTTTTATGAATCTTATATTTTATATCATAAAATAAGAATTTAATAAAGCTTTATTTGTTAACAATATAAATTATTCTCTTTTAAGGCATAATCAATTAATAATTCTTGACATTATTACATGATCGTTGTTATAATATGCATATACAACAATGCAAATGCGAAAGGTGGAAATCTGAAAATGAAACAAAAAAACACCCCCAGTGATTTTCGGTATAATACCGGCAAAACAAAGGTTCCATGGGCGGCTGTCGGAGAAAACTACAACGCTGAAGATGTTTTGGAGATAGTTAAATTTCTGATGCAAGGCAGCGGTGACCGTTATGATTCCTGTATAAATACAATTGCTGAACATCTTAATGCGCTGTCGGAAATATCTGTTCCGCCGGGAAAGCTTTCACTGGCGTCAAAGGTTGAAGCAGCAGAGGAAGAGGTTGACAGATATCTGGGAATAACCGATAGTCTGTTTATAACAAATGCCACAGCAGGGTTCGAAATAGCATATAAATATTGTAACCTGGGGCCCGGTGATGAAGTGATTGTACCCGCGATAACCTTTATTGCCACCATGGCTTATCCGCTGTCGGTTGGAGCAAAAGTAGTATTTGCCGATATTGACCCGGTGACTTTGAATATGGATCCGGCTGATGTAGTCCGCAAAATAACGGAAAGAACAAAAATAATAGTTCCGGTTCATATCGGAGGTTATCCTGTTGATATGGATCCGATATTGGAAATTGCGAAAGAACGCGATATAACCATACTTGAAGATGCAGCTCATGCTTTCGGCGCGATATATAAAGGCAGAAAAATCGGTACACTGTCCGATTTTACTTCCTTCAGTTTTCATGAAGTGAAAAACATGACTTCTTTCGGCGAAGGCGGCATATTAACCACCACGATAGATTCATTTAAGGGAGAACTGAAACGCTCACGCTTTTTGGGATTGAATAATTCTAAAAAAATAAAAAATTGGCTTTATGACATAACCGCTATTCCCGGCAAATACGCGCCGTTTGTTGCGGGCAACTATTCGACAACCGAGATACAGGGACTGGGTTTGAGTCTGCAGATAAATCGCTATGACAAAATAATCGCAGAACGAACCAAATCTGTCATGTATATGAACGAACGGTTGTCTCAAAACAGCGCGATAATACCGCAGCCGCTCGGAACCGATGATATTAAACCAACGTATCATCTGTACATGATTCAGCTGGACCCGGAAAAAGCGGGCGGTGATATACAAATTCTCAAGCAA
>JAQVWU010000293.1 GCA_028709565.1 Eubacteriales bacterium | reverse complement strand
TTTTCTCCGTTTCTTGTGATTGATTTTTTTCACCTATATTTTATCATAAAAACGGAGAAAAGTCAGATATATTTTAAATTAAAAAACCGTATATTTAAATGGTTTTTTGAGTTTCACAATCAACAAATTCAATAAACAAACCAGGAGGTATCCCATGTCAAAAATCAACGTAACCATTTGGAATGAATTCACTCATGAGAAACAAAACGAATATGTCAAAAGTATTTATCCCGACGGACTTCACGCGGCAATAAAAAAACATCTTGATACCGATGAAAATCTTAATGTAAGGCTTGCGGCGCTCGATGACCCCCATCAGGGTCTGCCCGATGATGTATTGAATTCAACCGATGTGCTCCTCTGGTGGGGTCACATGCGTCACGGTGATGTAAGCGACGATCTTGTTGCCCGGATAAGGCGCCGTATCATCTCCGAGGGGATGGGGTTTATTCCGCTTCATTCGGCGCATGCCTCAAAGATATTCTGTTCGGTTATAGGCACCGACGGCGCCCTTTCCTGGGGTGATGACCAGCCCGAAATTGTCTGGAACCTGCTGCCCTCTCATCCTATTGCCTCCGGTATACCCGACCATTTTGTGCTGGAACTCGAAGAGTTATACGGAGAACCCTTTAATATCCCCCAGCCGGACGAACTGGTTTTCGCAAGCTGGTTTAAAAACGGCAATATCTTCAGATCCGGATGCTGTTTTTATCGCGGACTCGGAAAGGTATTCTATTTTCAGCCCGGTCATGAATCCTGTCGTTCCTTTCACAATCCCTATGTGTTAAAAATAATATCCAATGCGGTTTATTGGACAGCCCCCAACAAATTCGGCGTAAATGTACCCACCTCCTGTCCCTGGATTCCTTCCGTCACAGAAAAGCACGGTATATAATCACGCCTCTTAATATATATCTTATTTATGAAAGGGTTGTTTGAATGAGTTTTCTTCCCGATTATCACAAAAACCCGGAGATACTCCATGTGGGCTGCGAAGAACCGCGCTCATATTTTGTTCCGTACGACAATGCCGCTGCCGCAAAAAGCTCCGACCGCGGAAAATCCGCTTTCTTTAAATCACTGTGCGGCGAATGGAATTTCCGTTTTTATCCCACGGTCCATGACATAGAGCATTTTTTATCGGCTGATTTCTGCGTTTGCGGCATGGACAAACTGACCGTTCCGATGAACTGGCAGATGGCGCTCGGCCGCGGTTACGATGTGCCCAATTATACAAACGTCAATTATCCCTTCCCATGCGATCCGCCGCATATACCGGATGACAATCCCTGCGGACTTTATATACGCGATTTTTATATACCGGCGGACATTCTGTCAGCCAAAGATATATATATAAACTTCGAAGGGGTAGATTCCTGTTTTTATCTCTGGATCAATGACAGATTCGCTGCATACAGTCAGGTAAGCCATCTGACAAGCGAGGTAAATATAACGCAATATCTTAATCAGGGCAGGAATCAGATAAAGATACTGGTTGTCAAATGGTGTGAGGGCAGTTATCTCGAAGACCAGGACATGTGGCGCATGTCGGGTATCTTCCGTGAGGTATACCTGCTGTACCGTGACCGCATATGTATCGGCGATATCTACGCCAAGCCGGTTTTGAATAAAGATTATAAATCCGGCAGGCTCATCGTGGAGCTGGATGCAAACGGGCCGCTGGAGATTGAGTGGTCACTGACAGACGGCGGGCATACACTCAGGGAAGGGGTCTGCAATGCCGGCGGAATATCGTGTGATATCGAATCTCCGAAACTATGGTCCGATGAAACGCCCCATCTGTATCAGCTCAATATCAGATCGGGCGGCGAATATATTATGCTCCATATCGGGTTCAGGCGTTACGAGATTGTTGACGGCATAGTTTTAATAAACGGTCAAAAGGTCAAGGCGAAGGGGGTCAACCGCCATGACAGTCATCCGTATCTGGGGCATGCAACCCCTCTTGATCATATGTTAAACGATTTATATATTATGAAAGCGCATAACGTAAATATGGTCAGAACCGCCCATTACCCCAATGACCCGCGTCTGCCGGAACTTTGCGATATTCTCGGCATATATGTCGTCGACGAAACCGACATCGAAACGCACGGCATGGGTTCCGGTTTGTCGGGATGGAGCGGCATTTCCGATGACCCCGCGTGGGAGCGGGCATATGTCGACCGCGCCCGCCGTATGGTAGAACGGGACAAGAATCATGCCAGTATTATAATGTGGTCTCTCGGCAACGAGTCGGGTTTCGGCTGCAACCACAAAGCCATGAGCCGTTTTATTAAAAGCCGGGACAGCAGCCGTTTCGTCCATTATGAGGGCGCATCGCTGAACTATACCAAGGGTATACAGATGACCGATGTAGTCGATATAGAAAGCCGCATGTATACCCATCCCGACCAAATAATTGAATATCTCAATGACGAAAGATACAGCCAGCCCTTCTTTCTGTGCGAGTATTCCCATGCGATGGGCAACGGGCCGGGTGACCTCGGCAATTATTGGGATAAAATATACGCATATGACAACTTCTTCGGCGGATGTGTCTGGGAATTCACCGATCATTCGGTCGCCCTCCGCAACGAAAAAACCGGCAAACCCATATACACCTACGGCGGTGACTTCGATGATTTTCCCAATGATGGCAACTTCTGCATTGACGGTCTTGTTTATCCCGACAGACGCATCTCAAACAGTCTGCTGGAATTGAAGCAGGCCATCAAACCGATTTCGGTTGCCGATACGGGCAGCGGCAGATATCTTATCAAAAATTTAAGATATTTTACAAACCTGGACGACATCTCTTTGTACTGGTCGCTGGAACGCAACGGTGAGATTGTATCCGACGGCAGCGTAAAACTCGACATCCCGCCTCAGGGTGAACGGGAAATAAAACCGGATATATCGGCAGACCTGCCCGGTTATTATTATATTAAGTTTTCTTTTCGGTATAATACCGCTGTTCCGTGGTCCGGGGCGGGTCATGAAGTCGGCTTCGCGCAGTTCAGAATAACGGGTCGGCAGGATATACCCGCTCAGCCAATAACAAGCAGTTATATACCTGAGGTTGACATACACGGCAATTATATCAGGGTAACGGCCGGAGAAACCGATTATGTCTTCGACAGGGTCCGCGGAATCATCGCCGATATCGTCGATAACGGCAAGAGCATTCTCACAGTGCCGGCGCGGCTGACCGTTTGGCGCGCGCCGACCGACAACGACCGCAATATCCGCCGGCAATGGCAGCATGCGGCATTTGACCGCGTCTCCGAAAAATGCTATGCCTTTGAACGGATAACCACGGCGGGTCCCGAAGTGAAATTCAGGGCGTCGCTGTCCCTCGGCGGTCACACACACGCCCCGATATTGCATGCCGACGTTTTATATACCGTATATTGTGACGGTGCGCTGGGTGTCCGTTATGATGTGAAGGTTAATAACAACGTTCCCTTCCTGCCCCGTTTCGGCCTTGAACTTACCATGCCCGAGAGAACCGAAAACTTCAGCTATTTCGGCCGCGGACCGATGGAGAGCTATTGCGACAAGCGGCTTGCCTCTTATGTCGGTTTGTTCAAAACGACGGTTACGGAAAACTTCGAGCATTATATCTTCCCTCAGGAGAACTCAAGTCATGACGATACAGTCTGGGCTGCCATTTCTTCGTATACCGGTCACGGGCTGCATATATCTGCGGGAGGCGATTATTTTACCGTCAACGCTTCCCATTACAATACGAAGCAGCTGACCGAAACGGCTCATGATTATGAACTGGTTCCTTCAAAAGAGACTACGGTGAATATCGATTACAGACAGAGCGGTATCGGTTCCAATTCCTGCGGACCCGGTCTTGACGAAAGATGGCAGCTGCGCGAAAAGGATTTCAATTTTACAATTCGTATAAAACCCGCTTTCGTCAATGATATCGACCCCTTCGCCGAAACGGTAAAATATCAGGATTAAAGACAGACTGCCCCGGGCATAAAAATCCGGGGCAGTTTTTTTTATTTATTATTCGATTTCAAGATACAGGGCGACCAGCTCATCGAGTTTTGTTTGAACCCCTGTCTCTATTTTGGCATAATGAGAAGCAAAGTCGGATTTTTTGCCGGACATCAGGTCCCGCATCACAAGACCTATATTGTTGAG
>JAQVWU010000292.1 GCA_028709565.1 Eubacteriales bacterium | reverse complement strand
CATGAGCATATCGTTTACCGATTTTACCGATGTAATGAGCGAAACGGGCAAAAAAAAGGGGCTTGAAATACACACAATGCACGAGGATGTTTTCAACTCCATGCACCGCATCTGAAGACAAATAAAAATCAATAAAACCGGGACAGGAAAGTCATGCTCAACACAAAAGATATTCTCGAAACCATAAATATGATACGTGAGGAAAACCTCGATATACGCACGGTGACCATGGGTATATCGCTGTTTGACTGCGCGTCGGAAGACGAAAACCGTTTTTGCGATAACATTTATGATAAAATAACACGCAGCGCCGAAAATCTGGTTCGGTGCTGCGTTGAAATCGAAAAAATGTACGGTATTCCGATAGTGAACCGCCGCGTATCGGTTACCCCTCTTTCGATTGCGGGGGGCGCGCTCACCTCTTCGGGTTATGTCCGGGCGGCGAGGGCGCTGGACAGAGCCGCCGATACACTGGGTATTAACTTCATAGGCGGATTCGGCGCGCTTGTACAGAAAGGGTTTACAAAAGGCGCCGCCGGTCTCATAGCGGCCATACCCGAGGCGCTGTCGACAACCGATAAGGTCTGTTCCTCGGTAAATGTCGCCACCACCAAAGCGGGTATAAATATGGACGCGGTGGCGCAGATGGGCTCGATTATTAAAGAGACGGCTTATCTGACCCGGGACGCCGATTCCGTCGGCTGCGCAAAATTCGTTGTTTTTGCCAATGTCCCCGAGGACAACCCTTTCATGGCGGGCGCCTTTCACGGTATCGGCGAGGCTGAAACGGTAATCAATGTGGGGGTCTCCGGACCCGGTGTTGTCGCCGCCGCCGTTAAAAAAGCGGGGGATGTTTCGCTGGGGGAGATTGCCGAAATAATAAAAAAAACCGCTTTTAAGATAACGCGCATGGGTCAGCTTGTGGCGCACGAGGCGTCGGTCCGGCTGGGGGTACCCTTCGGCATTGTCGACCTTTCTCTCGCCCCCACCCCCGCGGTGGGCGATTCGGTGGCGCATATCCTGGAGAACATGGGTCTTGAAACCTGCGGCGCCTGCGGCACCACCGCCGCCCTGGCGCTTTTAAACGATGCTGTCAAAAAGGGCGGAACTATGGCTTCCTCCCATGTGGGGGGTCTGTCGGGGGCTTTTATTCCCGTATCGGAGGACAAGGGGATGATAGACGCCGCGGCTTCGGGCGCTTTGACGATAGAAAAACTCGAGGCGATGACCGCGGTCTGCTCAGTCGGACTGGACATGATAGCAATTCCCGGCGACACACCCGAGGCGGTCATCTGCGGCATTATTGCCGATGAGATCTCAATCGGGGTGGTCAACAATAAAACCACCGCCGTCCGCCTGATTCCGGCCCACGGTAAAAAAGTCGGCGATACGGTATCCTTCGGAGGACTGCTCGGTTACGCCCCCGTCATGAAGGTGAACACCGCCTCCCCCGCCGGATTTATCGCGCGCGGAGGCCGCATCCCCGCCCCCATACAGAGTCTGAGGAATTAACGCATTATATAAAATTATATAAAAACAAAAGGCAGGTGAACAATCGGCGGGAATGAAAATCAAAACAAGTAAAAAAATAAAAACAAATATTAACAGATTTATTGTTTTGTTGATAACGGCATCCGTGTTGATGCCTTTATTCAACATCAATAGCTTTGCCCTTGATAATCCTGTTGTCGAAAACGCCGCCTGCGCCTATCTCTATAATATTACAAGCGAAACGCTGCTTTTTACAAAGAATCCAGATGCCGTAATATTTCCCGGTCCGACCGTCAAACTCATGACCGTCGCCGTAATCATAGACGTGCTGCGTGAAGATCTGGACCGAAAGGTCACCGTGACCCGTGAGATGCTGCGCGGTGTTTCGGGATACAACATCAATCTGCGGAGGGATGAGGTTATCACCGTTGACGAACTGCTCCACGCGCTGATAGTGGGCGGATCGAACGACGCCGCCGCCGTACTCGCGATAACCGCCGCGGGAAGCATAGACGCCTTCGTGCTCCTTATGAATAAAAAAGCCAAGGAAATCGGCGCGACAAATACCTGGTATACCAATCCGAGCGGTCTTCATGACCCGGAGATGGTGACAACCATAGCAGACACCGCAAAGGTGGCGCTCTATATAAATAAATTCGGTATTTTTAAAGATATCGCCCGGCTTGAATATTATACGCTCAACGCGACCAACAAGTCGAGGGAGCGCAGGATATACAACCGGAATTATTTTATCGCTACAAACCAGGAATATATATACCGTTCCGGATATGTCAACGGGATGAACGCGGGTTCGACCCCCCAGGCGGGTTATTGTGTGACGGCAACCTCGTATTATAAAAACTCCGAGTATCTGTGTATCGTTATGGGCGCCGAACGGGATGACGATTACATATACTCATATGTCGAAGCTGCCAAACTGCTGTCATGGGCTTATACGAATTTTACATATATAACGGTGCTGTCGCCGGCTGAGGTAATCTGCGAAATACCGGTAAAGCTTTCCGCCGGTATGGATTATGTGACGCTCATGCCCGAATCGGGCATTGAGATGTTCCTGCCGAATGATGTAAACCTTAAAGAGGAAATCATTCTTAACTGGTCGCTGAGCGAGACCGAACTTATAGCCCCGGTCAGCGAGGGGCAGGTCACGGGACTGCTGACCGTGATTTATAAAGACGAGGTTATAGGCAGAATCAACCTGATTACCAAGAGCAATATAGCCCGCAGTCAGCCGCTGTATCTGCTTTCACTGCTCCGGACCTTCATCGCTACCGAGTATTTTCGCCGGACGGTTATTGTTATTATAATATCCTCCGTAATATATGTGCTCATAAACTCGGTGGTGCGTTATAACAAAGCCAAAAAGAGGCGGCAAAAAAGACGTCAGAATAATTAATATTGGTCAACATAATGCCGGAATTTAAAAATATGAAAAGTGATAAAATAGTCCGCCTGACCGAAGCCGAGGTGGACCTGAGCCGGCTGTGCGGCAATTATAATAAAATTAAGGCCGCCGCGTCGGTCAGGATCATATGTATCGTAAAGGCCGACGCCTACGGACACGGGGCGCTGCGCTGTTCCGCCGCTCTGCGGGAGTGCGGCGCCGATTTTTTCGGCACGGCGAACCTTGACGAAGCGGTCCGGCTGCGGCGCGGCGGTATAGAGGGCGATATAATAATCCTCGGATACACGCCGCCGGAAAACGCGCCGCTGCTCGCCGAACATAATATTATTCAGACGGTATTTTCACCGCAGTACGCCAATGACCTTTCCTGCTGCCTCAGCGGGGCAGCATCGCTGCGCTGTCATATGAAAATAGATACCGGCATGAACCGCCTGGGCTTCCGCGCCGGCGGGCATTATGAGCAAATGGCCGAGGCGATACGCCTGCCTCGTCTTGATTTTTGCGGTATATACACACATTTCGCCTGCGCCGACACCCCCTCGTCCCCCATGACCCGGGATCAATATGCCCGTTTTAATGATACCGTCGAAGCGCTTGCCTCCCTCGGCGTCTCCTTTGAGACCAGGCATGTTTCAAACAGCGCCGCCATCGTAAATTTTCCCGAAATGAAGCTGGACGCGGTGCGGGCGGGGATTATTCTGTATGGCTTGCGTCCGTCGAGGGAAACCGGGACGGGGGGCTGCGTTCCGGTGATGACACTGCGCACCACCGTCTCGCATATACACGACCTGCGCGCGGGGGAAAGTGTGAGCTACGGCGCGTCGTATACGGCCGACCGCCCTCTGCGCCTGGCTACCCTGACAATCGGTTACGCCGACGGTTTTGTCCGCTCCTACGCGGGCGGCGGAGTTTATATTGCCGGAAAGCGGGCGCCCATTGTCGGGCGCATCTGCATGGACCAGTGCCTGGCCGATATTACCGGCATCGAAGGCGTATATCCGGGCATGCGGGCGGTGGTATTTGACGGAGAACATACCGCCGACCTGATAGCCGAAGCCGGCGGCACGATAAATTACGAGGTGACGTCGATTTTAACCCCCAGGGTAAAAAGAGTATATAAATAAAACACAATAACAATAAAAAAATCGAAAAACCACTTAACCGTTCTTCTTCCTTTCCGACAGTATTAATATAGGCTAAAAAAGCAGGGTGAGGTAATTCAATGGAACGGGAAAAAGCAGACAGGCTGATA
>JAQVWU010000291.1 GCA_028709565.1 Eubacteriales bacterium | reverse complement strand
CCAATCATTTCACGGAGCAGTTCTTGCTCGCGCGGGTTCCGTTTCTCTTTTTTCATCTTTTTCAACTCCCTTATTTTATTATATCTGCTTTCGGGAGTTTACACAATATATTTTACACTGTCGCGCCGTGTTCCGCCGAACTCGCCGTCGGTTCATATAATCCGTTTATTTATTTTAATTTTTTAGTTCTATACCTCCCGTCATCTGCGCTTCTTCCGCAGCCACAGCAACACACCGACAACCAGAACGACCATTATAACCGCGCCTGTTCGTATCCTGCGGACGGTTTCGTCATCCCGCGGAGCCATATCGGTCTCGTTTTCTTCCGGCTCTTCGGCTGCTTTTGCCTCGGTTTCGGGTTCGGTTTCGCCCCCGCCGGATGTTTGAACATTTTTTGCGGGCTCGCTGTCAAATATATATAGCGGCGAAAGCCCGGACCGCATACGCCACAGCGAGACCAGCGAATAAAAGACCTGTGTGGTGGCGTTTTGATTGGAATCGCCGTCTTCGGTATGGCTGAAGCTGCCGTCGGACAGCCGGAATTTGAGCATGCCGTCAAGCAGGGTGCTGCCGTTTTTGATGAAGCGTTCGTCCTCCGCGGGGTCTATACCGAGGGATGAGAGGGCAACGATGACCTGAGCGGGACTTTCGGGGTTATTCGTGCCGAAGCTGCGATAACCGCCGTCCTCCAGCTGCTTTTCGCCCAGCAGGTCAAGGGCGCCGTCAACCGCCGCGCGTACATCATCCTCCCCGTAATGCGGGGCAAGCGCCTGGACGGCCATGGCGGTAATATCAACGTCGGAGTTTTTACCCATCAGAGCCCAGCCCCCGTCGGGCATGCGCAGGGAGAGCAGATCGTCGATAACCTCCCGGGCGGTTTTGCCCGGCTGCGCGCCGTTGTTGAGCAGATGCAAACCGTATATACCGGTCATAACCCCCCCTTCGCCCACGGTATCGGCGGACAGCGATGCCACATGAGGGCTGTCCCGGCGCCCGCAGGCAATGAGGGTAAGCGCGTATCTTTGACGCGACGCGGCGGCGGTGATATCGGCACCGTCAAGAAAGGACTCAAGGGCGTCAGCCCAGGGGGTGAAGTCCGCTTCGGCGTCATATTGTCTTAAGCCGATAATCAGCCATTCGGAGGTTTTCGTGCCGGCGCCGGCGGTCAGCTCGCCTTCAATCCACTGCAGGAGACTCCGGGCTCCGGCTTCCTCCAGTTTGAAGGCTAAGATATCGTCGACAAGCGTTGCCGTGTCGTCGGTATCATTTGCGGCGGACACGGACAGAGTGAAGATCAGTAAACATACGAGCAGCGCGGAAATCTTTTTAATCATATATTTATATTTATTTTACCTGACACGCATATATCTGCGGCGCGACGCGATTCCGGCGAGAGCCAGGCCGGCGGCGATAACCGAAAGTGTGAGGGTGCAGTCACCGGTCTGAGGAGCGGTCACGATATCGGTGTCAACGATACATGCCGGCGGAACCAGGATTGCCGAGTCGGATCCGGCGCTGACGATACTGCTGCCGGGTACACTGAGGGTAACCTTTCCCTCGGCGTCGGTCACAAAGGAGGTTTCCGAGCCGTCAATGAGTATAACGGCTCCCGCGACCGGCTTAACGACGGGATTCCAGTTTTCGTCGAAGGCGGCTGCCGAAAGGGTAAGGGTGAAGGGTTCGCCTGGTGCGGCGGCAACGCTTCCGGTGTCGAAATAGCAGTAGACGTCGGAAAATCCGGTTGTATCGGTATAGACAAAGGCACTGACCGAATCTCCGTCGGCAACGGCGTCGGCCAGGGACATGGCGGAAAGATTATTTACATAATAACCGCAGCTGCCTCCCGTCTCAACCCCCCATAGCCGCGTGAGAGAGGCGCCCCATTCGGTGTCTTCGACGGCGTATCCGGCGGCGCCCCCGTCATAACCGGCTTCGTGTGCGGCGCGGAGCGCGTCGCTGATTGTCAGGACACCGTCCCCGTCGGTGTCGGTAACGGTTACCGCTTCCCGCGCAAAAGCGAGTTCTCCGGTCGATATGGTCACATAAACCACGGCGGAATCGGCGGCGAAGGCCCTAAGACCCGGTAATATAATCGCCAGTGTGAGCACCAGTGTGAGAATAACGCGTGTTTTTTTCATTTTCTGCTCCTTGAATATGTTTTATATAAAAATTTTAGCTTACAATTTATTCGTATTATTCGGATTATTCGTATTATTCGGATTTATCCGTTTGTTTCAGTCCCGCCGCTTCCAGCGCTCTCGGCCACGGACCGAGAAAGGCTTTGATTGCGCAGACCTCATCGGGCCGAAAATCGGAGCGGCGCGGGTACCGGTCAATGCCCGATTCACTGAGCAGTCTTTGCTTGTCGGCAAGCAGACGCACTGCCGCTTCCCTGTCGTATTTTTCTTTCATATATGATTCCTATCACTCCCTATAATTTTCCCCGATAACCAAAAATCGCGCTTCTGCCGCCCTCAGGCTGCATAAGCGCAACTGCTTCAAAAACCCCGGTGAAAAGCGCCAAACCGACACTTCTCCCACGGAATAAGTAAAACGGCTGCACTTTTCTGACCCAAAAATGTTCCGGTTAAACCGGTGACCGAACGTATACAGCGGGTATTCCGACTTATGAAGAACTTCCAAAGTGCCTTCAATTACGGTAATGGCGGTTGCGACGGATTTTCACCGAACTTCCCCCTAAACTGTACCGGGACGATATTCAATTTGCGGTGTATGATTTTACTCTTATATTTATAACACGAATACCGCTAAAAGTCAATACCCTCCATCGCAAAATGCGATTGACATTAAAATGAAAATATTTCCGTTTTTTATTGACAGACGGTTAAAATTGTGATAACATTAGATATATTAAATATGTAATTGCAAACCCGGATGCTGCAGACCCGCGTGTGCGAAGTTTGGCGAGGTCTTCGGACACGCAAAAAAACAACTCGCAATTATTATTATGAGGAACTGTCGATATGAAAAGGTTTGCGTTTTTCTTTCTGCTGCTGGCGCTGTTTGTTTTGGCGAATCCCGTATTCGCCGCAGTAATCGAGATTGAGGCAGAAAACTATTCCGCCTACGGAGGCGCCGAAAACATCCAGAACGTGGCGGAGGCTTCAGCCGGTCAAATCTACGGCATGAAACCCGCGGATGAGTTTACCGCTCAGGAAACATGGGTCGGCCATGATTTTACCGTTGACGCGGCGGGTACATACGCTGTTGAGGTGCATTATTCCGCGTCCGGCAACAGATTTGCCGAAATGTTCATGGACAATACTCCGGTCGATTATATCACATTTGCCGATACCGGCGCGTGGACAACCTTCTCATCCTTTGTACGTGAGGTCGAGCTCGGCGCGGGATCGCATACGCTGAAATTCCAGGCGCCCTCCGATTATAACAATGACACCATTAAGACTCCCAACCTTGACAAGTTTGTTATATCATTTGTGGAAGCGGCCGAAACGGAAGCACCGGAACCGGTGACCGAACCCGCACCACCCGAGGCCGTGACAACACCCGCCGCGCCCCAGACATCGGATATTGCCTTTGGCGTGGTTGCTCTCATGGTTATTGCCGGCATTGCCGTCAGGCGCAAAAGCCGCTGACCGTTTATGATACATAAAAAAGTCGCTTTTCAGCGGCTTTTTTGTATTTGATTATCTCTCGGGTATGCCGCCGCGCCGGTGTTGTTTTTCCGGTATGCAGTGCCATACACCCTCCTCATCCACCCGGCATAATTGTCTGTTTTCCTCAATGAACCATACGGTTTTCCCTGCCCGGCGAAGAAAATACGAATAAATCTTCAATCCGGGACGGTTTTTTATGAAACACACGGTTGGGTATGTCATCTCTGGCCGATTATGAGGCGTGCTCTGCCAATAGTCAGATAATTTATCTTATCCGCAAATGTATCGAGGAATACGAAGAAAAATACGGGAAAATTGAAATCGGCAAAAAAAAATAACCCGCGGCGGGCTATTGACAATTCCGATATTTTGTGCTAAACTATAAAAAACCGTTGAGGAAGAGTAGTAAGTCTTATCACCTTTCCTTCCAGAGAGCCGCGGGCGGTGGGACCGGGGCGGGAAATCTCAGACCGAATGGACTTCCGAGGGCAATCGTAAACCGAAACCGTTTGCTGTCGGGAGTATGTGAGCCGGAGTATGACCC
>JAQVWU010000290.1 GCA_028709565.1 Eubacteriales bacterium | reverse complement strand
TCAATGCAGACGGGCGCTGCAATAGGCAGCCATACAATAGCCGGACATGTGGCGCAAAAACAGGTTGAATTAATGGAAGAAGAGGGTGTTGATCCGTCACGTTTTGTCTGGATTCACGCTATGGCTGAAACTGATTTTAATTATCATTTGAAGCTTGCAGCAAAGGGAAGTTACCTTGGATACGACTGGGCAAACAATATCGAAAATGACAGAATATGTATTGATTTGGTCCGCAAAGCCAGGGAATCAAACTTTATAGAAAGAATCTTAATCAGCATGGACAGCGGATGGTATAATCCACGATATAAAAACGGCGGACATATCAACGGTTACACTCATATTTCGGACTGTTTACTGCCAATGCTTTTAAAATCCGGATTTGACGAAAAAGAGATAAATCAGATTATGCATAATAATTTATTTGAGGTATTTGGCAGATAAATCCGGTATATATAATCAAAGATAACAGAAAATAACGGAAAGGTAAAAATCATGAAGAATGTATTTGACATAACAGCATTCGGCGCCGTCGGAGACGGTAAAACCGATTGTACCGGGGCAATCAACGCGGCGATGCAGGCAGCGGGCGAAGCAGCCGGCGTTGTTATTGTTCCGCCCGGAAAATACCTTTCAGGGTATATTAAAGTGCCTGAAAAGGTTTCTTTAATCGGTTATCACGCATGGTCATTTCGCAATGACGGAGCGTCGATTATCGTTCTGAACGACCCGGACGCAAAGTGTCTGCTGGACATTACAGGCGCGTTCGGATGCACGATTAAAGGCATAAGCCTGAACGGCGGACATCTGGGGGAAAAAATACACGGCGTTTATCTTGAATGGGAACAATATAACGGCGGCGGTCAGGAAGATACGCCGACTATAGAAGACTGCCGCATCGGCAGTTTTTCAGGCAACGG
Source organism: Eubacteriales bacterium (assembly GCA_028709565.1). GTDB lineage: Bacteria > Bacillota > Clostridia > Oscillospirales > CAG-272 > JAQVWU01. The sequence continues at coordinate 3,273 of JAQVWU010000290.1, read as the reverse complement.
CGTCCACCTGAAGCATATCTGGTGCTTTTCGATAAGGCACTGTATGTTATGCCATAACAACTGTCACGGGCTTTATTTGGATGGCTGGGACGGTTTTATAATTGATAACTGGATGTCAGGCAACCGCGGCGCCGGAATATGCGGCGATATCTGCGCGGCATCGTTAACTATAACCGGCAACCGGGTGGAGTGGAACGCCCTTGCGGGATTTTATCTGCATAATGCAAATTCTGTCAATATAACAGGCAATTATATCGACCGCAGCGGAGGTCCGGGTTTAAATCTTGCAAACGACGAAAATCATAAATCAAACGATATCACAATTACCGGAAATATAATATATCGCAGCGGAAAACCGCGCAGGACCCCTTATAACAGCGAATACGAAAGCTCGCATATATGGCTAAATCGTTGTATAAACACGATAGTTACGGGTAACGCAATGCATATAGGACAGGACGACGGCGGAAGGGGAACCCCCGGTCCCGAATACGGTATTGTATTCAGACACCTGAAAAGCTGCATCATAAAAGATAATACCTTGTGCTGCGGTTCATTTAAGAAAAATCTTGTTGACCTGGGTAATCACGCGGGTGATGTTATAGTCAAAGACAATGTCGGCGAAGAAGCGCCGGACAGGAAAAATTTCTGGCCTGATTTTTAATTTAGTTATACAAAAATGCCTCTTTCTTGGTGACAGAGGCATTTTTTTAATTTTGTTTGTTAAAATGCGTTTACAGCTCCATTATATCATAACCCAGGTATATGCTGAATGCTTCCAGAAGCGGTTTTTTCATGTGACCGACACCCACCGACGTGTGATGACGGAATCCGTTGCGTCCCAGTTTAATTAGCTTGGGCTGCAGGTTTTCTATATAAGCAACCCCGCCGCATCCGAAATACTCTTCTTCAATAGGTTCGCCTGTAAACCTGCCCTCACCGGCGTAAACGGTTAATTTGCCGTCTTCGGTTTTGCAGTTTGAATATGTAAAGTCACCTGCGGCAATTCTGCCCTCATCCGACCCCCATCCGCAACCCGGATTGGCTTTCGCAAACATTTTATGATCGGTTACACGCCCTTTTTGTTCCATGAGTGATTCGGCAACCGGACCGCAGTGAAATAAAATAACTTTATCGGGATTTTCACCGTAATTATTATTCCAATCAAGGCAAGCGGTGGCTTTACCCGAAGCAAGTTTCATAGCATGCATATTTATTGCCGAACAAAGGTCAATTTCACAGGAAGCGACAACGCCTCGGTTGTTAAGAAAACCAAGCAGGACACAGGGGGCGATGCCCAGGACCGTCTGCATTTCTTCCCAGCATCGCAGGGTTACACAATCCAGCCCGTAATCCGAAATAAAATCGTCAATTACAACACTAACCTTTGCCAGTGTTTTCATTTTATTACCGGGTACATTACCGAAGTTCGAATAGTTTTTTAATTCTTCTTCACGTTTTACTATTTTAACGTTATTGTCATCATATTTTTCAACACGGAAAAACAATTCGGAAAGGTCAAATGTTTCGACGGTTATCCCGTATTTCTGCAGCGCGATTTCATCATATCGAACGGTTTTGAATTTGGTTGTCCGTGCGCCTATCGCACCTATGGAGAAGTTGCGCATTCCTTTAACAATACGGCACACAGCGGCAAAATCATTCAGATTATTCCTGAATGTCTCGGAAAGAGGATGAACGACATGCGGTTCAAATACCGTATACGGAAGCCGGCACTGATGAAAAAAATCCATAATAGAAAATTTACCGCAATAAGCGTCCCGGCGGCGAGCGAAATCCATTTTGCCGATTTCATCAGGGTATGCCTGTATTAATATCGGTGTTCCGCATGCGCGCAACGCCGCAACCGCTCCGTTTTCATCTCCGAAGTTTGGCAGGCATAATATAACACCGTCATATTTGTCCTTGTTTTGCGCAAGCCATTGGGCATACAAAACCCCTTCGGAACGCGTTTCTACTGCTCCGTACCGGGTCATGTTTTCATCGGGTATTATATACTTATTACCTGACGATTCAACGGCCCGAATCATCTCGGCGCGGGCGGAAGCAATTAAGGATTCGGGGAAAAATCCTCTGTTGCCAAAATATAATGCAAAAGTAGAAACCATTGGCATGTAAGCACCTCTTTGTTATTTATTAATTCCATATATTGAGTAGTCCGTTGCGAATGTGTTTATATTTATTATATTTATCTGTGTAAAATTCTTTGTTTTTATCATTCGGATAAAAGGTATCGCCGAAACGGACAAATACCTTTGCGGCTTCATGAAGATCGGTATAAGCTCCGATTGCAACCCCGGCCATCATTGCGCATCCCATGGTACCGGCTTCATCATTTTTAACGGGTGTAATATCGCGGTTGAGTATATCGGCCTTTATCTGCAGCCAAACGGGGCTTGACGCTCCTCCTCCGGTAGCTTTAAGCGATTTGATGTTTATATTGAAATCGGCAAGTGATTCAATATTATACATCATTTCAAAGGAAAGCCCTTCCATTGTTGCGCGGTATATGTCAGGCATTGTTGTTTGCATTGTCATTCCGGAAAAACTGCCCTTGCTTGTCGGCACCATATCCGGAGTACCGCCTGCTCCCATATGATGGGGTATAACGATTACATCTGATAATTTGTCAGGGCAGAGTTCATCAAGCATACGGTATACACTTACACCGCGTGATTTGGCTTCCGGTTTCATATACGAAGCAAAACAGTCGCGAAACCATTTAAGCAGGACACCGCCTGCCCAATTAAAAGCATATGTAACATATTTTCCGCCAACAGCATGGGGAACACAAACGAAGTTACGGTCGGGAAAATCACGGTTACGTATAATCTTATCGAACACAGGGGTAATGCATTCAACGGAACCTGTTCCGTCGACAGCCTGACCGTCATCAAGCACACCGGCGCCTACGGCAGCGGCTACCTGATCCTGCGATGTGTTTATTACTGCGGTGCCTGCCGGAATACCCAACAAAGCCGCGACAGACGGAATAACATCACCGACAATTGAACCGCATGGTACAACGTCAGGCATTAAATCCTCAGAAATACCCCCGGCCGCCAGCAAATCTTTGTCCCAGCATTTATTTTCGACATCATATGCCATAGTACGGCAAGCTAAGGTTGCGGAAACCTTTGCCTGTCCCGTTAATTTAAAACAAATAAAATCACTGACCTGTAAAAATTTATATACATTTTCGCGGACACCGGGGATGTTTTTCAATGTCCACATAATTTTGGGCAATGAATA
>JAQVWU010000017.1 GCA_028709565.1 Eubacteriales bacterium | reverse complement strand
AAAGCAAGATTGATTGTGGAAATGTGGAAAATCAGAGATTTACCACATTACACACAATACTACTACTGCTACTTTTCTCTGATAATCTTCTAACAGAACAATTTACACACAAATTAGGACTTGACAACCCATTTCGAGTGATTTTATGATATCCTAATAGTTACCACAACAAAAGGATGAAAATCACTGTGGCTTGAGTCTCAAGCAGCGGTGTAAAATCGGCATTGAAAAACCGAGCAAAAAGTGTGAATACTTCATAGTGACAAAACTATGAAAGGAAGTAACACACAAATGCTCAGCAATAATATTTTGAACTATATTCAGCTTCACTTAAGGTTAAAAACCGTACCCAAGATTATTAGTTCGGTCTACCGTTTATTATCAGCAGATCCTGGATATCATTTGGTTTTCCAGCATACTGAGAATTCGCTCGCCCCCGATAGCTGTCCGGAGGCAGACTTTGTTGTACGCCTTGTTGAATGTTCCGATTTGTTCTGCATCACGGCAGCTCTCAAGGCATTTCAATACTTTAACTATTTCCGTGCCACAGCCCTTTTCAGTGATAAGAATCATTCTCCCCTCACTGGCGAAATATAAAGGGTCTGTACCTAAAAGCTCATGGACGGCGCCGACAGCCGGACGGATTTTCAATTTTTCCTCCTCGATCAAAGCACCGATATGATGGCTTTCGGATATTTCGCAGAGCGCAGTGGCAAGACCACCCCGCGTCGGGTCCCGCATCAATTTTACATGCTTAATGTAGTCACCGAGCGCCGGAATTATTTCAGATAATGGTCCGCAGTCGCTTTTAATATCGCTTTGCAGCCCGAGATCATATCGCTCCAGCAGAATTGCCGTACCGTGTTCCGCGATCGACCCTGTCAGTATGATTTCATCGCCGGAGATTATCTGTCTGGGTCGAAAGCATTCATGTACTCTTCCTATACCCGAGGTGTTGATATAGACTCCGTCAACCAAGCCCTTTTCAACAACCTTCGTATCTCCCGTCACAATCTTCACTCCGGTCATTTTGCAGGCACGGCTCATGGATGAGGCGATCTGATCGAGCTTTTCCATCTCAAAACCTTCCTCTATCACAAAACCCGCACTCAGGTATAGCGGAATCGCTCCCGCCGCAGTCAGGTCATTGATGGTCCCGGATACGGCAAGCTTTCCGATATCTCCGCCCGAAAAAAAGATCGGTTTTACCACGAAGCCGTCCGTCGTAAACGCCAGCCGTCCGGCTTCCATTGCAAATATAGCCGCGTCCTGATATCCGGTAAGAATAGCATTTTCAAAATGCCGATAGAAAATATCGTGAATCAGCCTGCTTGTATGAAGACCTCCGTCACCGTGTCGGATTGTTATTTTTTCATTCAAATTTTACCGCCTCCAAATCCGTAATACGCCGCGCAAGCTCCCTCTGAGGATATCATGCACGGCCCAATCGGGTGGTCAGGAGTACACAGGCTTCCGAAGTTCACACACATGTCTGGCGTTTCCTCTCCGATCAGGACTTTACTGCACTCACATCTGTCGGGAAAGGCCGCGGGGACCGATTCTATTTTTAGGCCGAATCTCTTGGACGCGTCGTATTCCTCGTAACTATGGTTCAGAATGAGGGCAGAGTCCCTGATAATTCCGATTCCTCTCCAGTTCACATCGGATATCCGGAACACTTCACTCATCAGACGAAGGGCTGCCGAATTTCCCGCATCACTGACACACCTTTTGTATGTATTCATAAACTGAATAGGAATTTCACCGGTGATTTGTCTGCACAGAATGCTGATAGAGGCAATCAGGTCCATCGCCTCAAATCCGCAGATCACCGCGGGAATATGATATTCGATGGTAACCGGCAGAAAAGGACTGATACCGGTGATTGCAGCGACATGCCCCGGACAGATCATTCCGTCTATATGAACTCCGCTTTTTCCCAGGATGAAACGGATTGCCGGTTCCATCCGCTTCAGTGACGTAAGAAAAAACAAATTATGAATGTTTTCTTTTTGCGAGGTTTGAATCAGTGCCGCGTAGAGGGGAGCCGTCGTTTCAAAACCAACCGCTGCGAATACAATATTTTGGTCTGTGTTTCTTTTTGCCAAATTCAATACGTCTTCCGGAGAGTAAACCGTAATGACCTTTCGCCCGAGAGATTTCTGTTCTTCCAGACTGTCGGATGAGCCGCGGACTCTCAGAAGATCACCAAATGTGGCTATCGTAACATTCTCGTGCATTAAAAGTGTGATTAAAGCATCAATATAGCCCGACTCCGTCACGCAAACCGGGCAGCCGGGGCCTGAGACAAGGTGAATTTTTGGTACGAGAAGCTTCCTGATTCCAAACCTTGCGATTTGGTGTGTATGCGTACCGCATACCTCCATGATACGAATGTCACTTTTAAGGGATTTGTTGACTTGTGCAACCGTTTCTCCGATCAGTCGCTTTTCTTCCTGCGTCATGGGCAGTCGTCCAGTATTTCCCGAAGCATATTTTCCAAAAAGCAAAAATACTCATCTTCAATTTTGCTGATGGCAAATCCCGCGTGTATCATGATTTTATCACCAACATTCAGATTGTCCACCAGCAAAATGTTGACTGTTTTTCGGACTCCCATGATATCAACCTCGGCATGGGATTCATTCATTTTGATTACTTTGGCCGGAATCGCAAGACACATAGTCGTTCTCCTTTAAAATTGCGCAGGTTGCCGCCGCCTGTCCAAAAGAAATACCGCCGTCGTTTGTCGGGGTCAGCCGGTTGTAATATACCTTAAAGTTTAAATCCCGAAGCCTCGAAATGAGCCGTTCAAGCAGATAGGTGTTTTCAAAAACACCACCACTCATGACAACATCCTCCAGCCCGGTCTTTGCACGGATTCTGTAAGCACAATCGGCGGTCGCTTCTATGATTGTATTATGAAATTTGGAGGATATGATAGATTTCGGCACATGATTTTGAAGATCGCGGAGGATTCCATTTAACATTTCTTCATATCCAAGAATGAGGCCGTTCTCAGTATCATCAATACGATACTGATAATAGGCAGTAACATTTTCTTCGGACAAGTTCTCCAGTTCGATTGCCGCCTGGGCGTCATAGGTGGTTTTTGCCTGAAAGCCGCACAGCGCCGAAACGCAGTCAAACAGCCTCCCTATGCTGGACGATTCAAAGCATTTGATTCCGCTTTGCAAGGCTTTCTGAACCACATTCAAATAAGCGGAATCTACTTGCGGTAAAAACTCGTGGGGGTCAATACCAAGGGCGAAAAGATAACAGGTTGCGCACCTCCACGGCTCTTTTGCCACGTTGTCGCCGCCCTGAAGGGACACATATTCTAAATGCCCGGCCCTTGTAAATCCGGATAAGGAACCAGTCAGGAACTCTCCTCCCCATACCACGCCATCCGTGCCAAGACCCGTTCCGTCGTATATGACGCCGATCGCATCGTGTGACAATTTGTTTTCCGCCATGCAGCCCGCCATATGCGCATGGTGGTGCTGGACTGCGATTTTATGTCCAGCCCGATTTTTTGTATAAAGTGTGGTAAGAGAGTCCGGGTTAAGGTCATGCGCAAGAACCTCCGGGCAAAAATGAAACAGACTCTGGAAATGCTCGATCTGCCGCTCGAAGGCTTGGTACGTTTGAAACTCGTTCAGGTTCCCGAAATACTGGCTGACGGCGGCAAAGCCGTTTCCGGCAACGCAGACGGAGCTTTTTTGTTCCGCTCCCAGCGCCAGAATTTCGTTTCCTGATTCCAAGGGAATCGTCAAAGGCGCGTACCCGCGCCCGCATCGGACAAGCACCTCATGGTTATCCACAACTTTTACAACAGCGTCGTCCACCGGAACTTTAATCTCGCGGTTGTGAGTGAGAAAATACTCCGCGATAGTTCCGAGGGCTTTGATTGCAGCGTCGTCCTGAAAACAGATCGGCATGCCGCTGATATTTCCGCTGGTCATGACAAGAAAATTGAGATCGTCAGAAAACAGCAGGAGCTGAAGCGGCGCATAGGGGAGCATGACCCCAAGCTTTTTTTGCTTCGGCGCGACATCTTTCGGCAGATACTCCGGCGTTTTCTTGTCAAGCAGCAAAATCGGTTTTCGGTTTCCCGTTAGAATTGCTTTCTCCCGCTCGGAAACCTCGCAGATTCTATAGACCGCTTCAATTCTGCGCGCCATTATAGCCAGCGGCTTGTGCGGCCTGTGTTTCAGCTTTCGGAGCCTTTGTACGGCTGCAGGGGCCTCCGCGTTGCAGCAGAGGTGGTATCCTCCAATCCCTTTTACAGCGAGAATTTTTCCCTGGCGAATCAACTCCCTTGCAGTTTTTGTGGGTTCTGACGAATCCACAGCGATTCCATGGCTATCCAGGAGTTTCAAAACGGGACCGCATTCCGGACAGCAGTCGGTTTGGGCGTGAAATCTCCGGTCACTTGGACTGCCATACTCCGCTTTGCATGCCCCGCACATTTCAAACTCAGACATGGCCGTATTCTCCCGGTCATACGGCAGGCTTCCGATGATGGAATACCTTGGCCCGCAATTGGTGCAGCTGATAAACGTGTACTGATACCGTCTGTCGCCGGGCATGTTGAATTCTTTCATACAGCTTTCGCACACCGAGATATCCGCAGGCAAGAAATTTGCGGTGTTAAGTTTCGCAGCGCTTGTTCGGATGGAGAAATCCGGATAGCCGAAAAATGGCTGCGGGTCTATCCGGAGTTCGGCAATCCGGGCATTTTCCGGGAATTCTATTTGCAGCGCATTGGCAAAGGAACAGATGCTCTCTTCGCCACCCTCGACATCGATCAGGACTCTGGAACCCTGATTCTCAACCCATCCCTTAATCCCCATCCGGTTCGCTGCCCTGTAAACAAAGGGTCGAAATCCGACCCCCTGCACAATTCCGGTCAGTGTAAAGAAATACCGCTTTGCATCACTCACAACTATCGCCGTCTATGCTTTTAATGATCGCGGTCAGCTTTTCATACGGCTTATGCTCGACATGGACGGTGGTCCAGTCGCCGAACATCGCGCTGCCCCGATCGATTAGATGGGACAAGAGATGCGCTCCCTCAATATGGCTGCCCTCGTCAACCTCGATCTCCAGTTCATTCACCTTTACAATCCCGTTCTGCATGCAAAGGACAGCGATGGACTGATATATTTTTTCAATCAGGTGCGTATCATGCATTTTCCGCTTCCTCCTTTATGTTTATAACCGTGTTTAGTACATCGGTACAAATTTGTTCGAAGCGTTCCTTCAGAGGTGTGCTTAGGTCAAATCCGAAACCGATCTCAGCCGCTTCAATCCCGATCAAATAACCCGGCGTCTGAGGAGCGTGCAGCTCGATCAGGTCGAATAGGTTGAATTCATGCTGCGTCCGGAGCTTGCAGCGGTCTTTTAGAGCGTTGCTCAAAAGCATGACCTCTATGCTTCCCGGTTCCTTGCCCTGTGCTATGGCGTCGACGATAATCACCAGAGCATCCGGCCTTATTTCATCAAAGCAGCACTGAAAATCCGTTTCTCCAACAAAGAAGGAAATATCATGCTCCTGCAAGCTGCTTTCAATGGCTTCCACGACTCGTGATCCTATCCCGTCGTCCTTCATGACGAGGCTGCCGATTCCGATGACCAGAACCCGTTTCATGGCACCACCTGCATTGTTTTGATGAGATTGCCCTTTGAATAGACATGTGTGGCGCAGGAAACGCAGGGATCAAACGAGCGGATGATTCTCCCAAGCTCCACCGGAGCGTCGGAGTTTCTGATCATCGTACCGATTATCGCTTTTTCTCCCGGACCCGGTATATTGTCACGGTCTCTGGTGGAAAGGTTCCAGGCGGACGGCGTGATGATCTGATAAAGGGAAATTACCTGATTCTCAATTCTGATCCAATGCCCCAAAGCGCCGCGCGTGGTATCAATCAGACCGGCCCCATAGGCGCTGCGCGGGACTTCATATTCTTTTTGAACATCTACGCCCGGAATAAGCTTATCAAGTAAGAACAACATGATATTTGCAATCTTTTTTGCTTCCAGGACTCTTGCCAAAGTCCGGTCCATGGTGGAGATTCCGTTTCGATACTTACCGCATAACCACATTCTTGCCAGTGGCCCGACTTCGTAAGGAAGTCCCCTGTAACGCGGCGCTTTCACCCAGGAATAGGCGTCGCTCTTTTTCATGTCGGGTTCGGGAATTATTTGAAATGGCGTATAGGTTTCTGATTTTGCCATGTACCAAGATGAGTAAATATTTTCGGTGATTTCTCCTGGATTCAGCTTCATAGTCCTGCCGCCGCTGTATGTCGAAGGATTGACATACAGCGTACCCAATTTTTCGTAACCATCAAAGCAGCCGAAGGTGAGAAGATTCCCGTAGCCTCTTCCGATTTTGAAGTATTCCTGATAGTATTCGGCAACTGTATAGGCGTCCGGAATCATACTATCACAGATAAACTGCTTGATATTCATTAACAGGGAACGCAGACGCGCTATTTTTTCCGGGGTAGCCTGCGTGGTGATCCCGCCTATAAAGACTCCATGATTGTGAGGCGCTTTTCCACCTAAAATCGCCAGCATTTTATGCGCGTTTCTGCTGTATTCAAGAGAATCAAAATAGTGCCGTACAATCCTATCGTTTTTCTCCTTCGGCAGTCTGAAATCATTATGATCCGTTTCAAAAAGTGTATTGCCTTCGGGTAGCTTAATGAAGTCGGGCGCGGTGTATTGATAAAAGTGCCTGATATGGTTTTGGAGGAACTCGCATCCGTGAATAAAGTCTCTCAAATATCTACCTTGTTGGGAGACGACGACACCGAGTGCGTCCTCCAGAGCCAGTGTGGAAGCTATCGAGTGCGCGGTAGAACAAATTCCGCAAATTCGCTGCGTAAAATACACGGCATCAAAAGGGTTTCTGCCTTCCAGCATTTTTTCAAAGCCCCTGAAAAGCAGACCCTCCGTCCATGCATCCGTCACAATATTGTTATTAATATCGGCGGCTATCTCCATAAACCCGCTGATGCGGGTGACGGGGTTTATGACAACTCTCTTCGTATTGATTCACCTCTTTTACGTCGTATCATAGCTGATAAACGGCTCCATTTTGTCGGGGAATCCGAACATGGCGCAGCCGATGCACGGGCTGTCGTCGCCGATGGGCCAGTTCACACGGTCATTCCATTTTCGTATCGGGCAGTCGACCCTTGTGACCGGTCCTCTACACCCGAGCTTGAACATGCAGGTTTTTTCGCCCGGCTTTGAGGCAAATATACCCTGATTAAAATACGGTCTTCGGGGACAGATATCATGAATCAGTGTGCTGTAGAACATAAGCGGTCTTTGCCTGGCATCCAGTTCGGGCTCGTTGAAAAGCATCAGATAAGCCAGCGTCCCCATAAACCAGTCCGGATGGCACGGGCAACCGGGCAGCTTAATGACCCTTCTGTTCAGCAAGTTTTGAATACCGACGCATTCCGCCGGATTTGGCCTTGCGGCCGAAATGCCGCCGTCAGAAGCACAGGTACCCACTGTGATGACATGACCCGCCTGTTCCCCAAACTTTTTGACGGCCTCATATGCGGTTACCGGCTGGCCTTTCCATCTTCCGATGATGTTATACATGCCGTTGTCCTTCGTGGAAACAGCGCCCTCAACGGCCAATATGTAGTCGCCGTCAGCCATGCTGAACAGCTTCTCCAGGGCGGCTTCACCTTCGGAGGCCATTAGACTGTTATCGTATATAAAATTCACCAGTTGGCAGGCTATACTTTTGAAATCCGGATTTGCCCCGTCGAGAAGGGAGATGATGTTTCCGGAGCATCCAGTCAGTTCAAGCCATATCAGATTTCTTTTCTTTATGGTTTTTTGCTGGATGGCGTCTATAGCCCTATGAACAAGTACAGAGACTGTCTCCAGCCTCGTTGAGAAATTAGAGCAGCTGTTGCTTGTTTGATTCATCACGTTATCTTCCCAACCACCTTCAATTTGCTGAGGATCGGTTGACCGGCATGGCATGAGGCAAACGGGCTTGTTACATCGGTACCCGCCGTTAGTCCAAAATGGGTAGCTCCGCCCCAGGCCGCATTGCCTGTTACATCATACACGATATCGTTTATCGCCACATATGCCGGGTTGCCATTCCTGCCGTTATACCTTGACAGCTCATCCAATGTAAATAATCTGTCGGAACTGGGCTGAGGGTTGTTCATACTGGTATCATTGCGCAGTCCCTGTGTCAACATGGAAATGTTGGACATACTTTTTCGCAGACGGTTTAACAGCTTATTCTTGACACGGAAGTTCGAAGTCGTATATAGGCAGTCGATTGTGTCACTCATTTCGTTCAAATTATCATCTATCATATTTATGAAGATCTCACGGTCATTCATGCATAATTCTCCTCATATGTTTATTCGACATCAATACAGTATATGCATAGTAAAACTGATGTGCCTGAACTCACCCATGTTACTTCGGCATGATTCCGCCGTCTTTCGTTTCTTATAGGCTTTAACACCGGGGTCTGTCGTCCAAGGCAGCTCCGTACCATCTCTGAAGACGAACTTTACCATACAGTCCTCGTTGATGACCATGTAGTGGACTGCAGCCTGCCATACGAGCGGATCAAACTCCCACTCGTGCGGATAATGTACTTGCGGTAATAGTCAATCTTCAGTCAGGGAATGAAGCATGGTGTCCTTGTCACAGGACACTCTTGCATAAACCGCCACACGCTTTTTCTCGGCAAAGGCGATGCGGACGGGTGTTATGTCATAAATTTGCTTTTCCATGACTGAGTCCTCCTTTGGGTACGGACATATTACCGTTTACTATTGGCTGCGCAAGATACGGGTACCCCTATGGGGCAAAATACTTTGTATTGCAGGCTTTTCTGATACGCATAATAAAAAGATTAACCGAAGCATTGTATCAATGCTTCGGTTAATCTTTTGGTGGAGACAGGGGGGATCGAACCCTCGACCTCACGGATGTGAACCGTACACTCTGACCGGCTGAGCTATGCCTCCGCTTTTTGTTTGTTATGACTGTATTATACACTATCCGAATAAAGCTGTCAATAGCATATACGCAAAAGGAACGGTGATAACTCCCATAATATTCGACACAAAACATGACTGGGCGCCGGTTTTGCTGTCGCCGCCGAACGCTTCGGGGAAGACGACGTTGTTGAGCCCCATGGGCAGGACCAGCAGGGCACAGGCGATTTTTATTATGTAGCGGTCAATACCGGCCAGATACATCAGAAAGCCGAAAAACAGGGGCAGAAAAATCAGACGCACGGCGGCGGCTATATACATTTTGTAATTGCTCAGCATCTCGCGCAGGGGGGAGCGCGCCAGGACGAAGCCTGTGAGCAGCATGGCTATGGGTCCGGTACAGCCGGAGGCGGCGGACAGGGTATTTACCGCGAATGACGGCATATTAAAACCCGACAGGCCGACGAGTGTTCCGGCGGCAATGGATATGATGATGGGATTGAGTATCTTTTTAAAATTGAAGACACGCGCGGGATTGAGGATATATATGCCTACGGTATAGATAAACAGATTAAAGGGCAGGGTGAATATCATGAAATCGAGCAGCGCTTCCTGTCCGAATACGGCGCCCACGAGAGGGTATCCGAGGTAACCCAGATTGGGTACCGTGAAGGCGTATGAATAGACCGCCCTGGTCATGCGTTCCCGGGAAAAGAGCATGGAGAGCGGTATGGAAAGACCGAAGGCGGCAGCCAGCAACAGCAGCGACCATCCGAGCAGGGGCAGTTTGGAGGCGAGCACATCGATTTTCAGATTGGATGAGAAGGTGTTGAAGCACATGGCGGGGAGAAATATGTATAACTCCAGCCTAGAGAGCACATTTCCCGCGCTGTCCGGCAGCAGACTGCCTTTTTTTAATATGTAGCCGGCAGCCATGAAGATGAAAAACATCGACATCTGCTCCAGTGTTACCCTGAAAGTTTCGGTCACGGTTTTTCCCCCGGTTAAAGTGATTTATAAGCCAACGGATATTATAGCACCGAAAAGCAGCGGTGTCAAGCGCGTAACCCCTTTTTTCGCACATTCCCGCGTTAAAAAGCTATAAATTTACATAAGTTAGTTCTATATACATAGAAATATTAATAAATGTCGGTTATAATAAGATAAAATTTGATATAACAGCGGACGGAGGCAACAGATGATAAAACTTCATGAAGGCGGTATTTTTTACACCGGCGGAAAACTGCACAAAAATTCGCATATTCTGCCGGGGGAGGCAAAAAAGAATACCATTGCGTACCGCATTCTGGCGGACCACAACACATCGGATAATACCGGCAAACTAAAGCTGAAATTCGACGCGCTGGCGTCCCATGATATAACCTATGTGGGGATAATTCAGACGGCAAGGGCTTCGGGTCTGCGTGAATTTCCGCTGCCCTATGTTTTGACCAACTGCCACAACAGTCTGTGCGCGGTGGGTGGGACCATAAACGAGGATGACCATGTCTACGGCCTGACCGCCGCTAAACGCTACGGCGGTATCTATGTTCCCGCCCATCTGGCCGTCATCCACGCGTATATGCGAGAGACGATGGCGGGCTGCGGAAAGATGTTACTCGGCTCGGACAGCCATACCCGGTACGGGGCCCTCGGCACGCTCGCAATAGGCGAGGGCGGGCCCGAACTGGTCAAGCAGCTGCTCGGACGCACCTATGACCTGGATATGCCCGAGGTTATAGCCGTATATCTCAAGGGGAATGTACCCCACGGCGTCGGTCCGCAGGATGTGGCGCTGGCTATAATCGGCGCGGTATTTAAAAACGGCTATGTAAAGAACAGGGTAATGGAGTTTGTGGGGGAGGGTATCGCGGCGCTGCCCGCCGAATTCCGCAACGGCATAGATGTGATGACAACCGAAACCACCTGTCTGTCCTCGGTATGGGAAACAGACGGGGTGATTCGGGATTATCTCGCAAAACACGGCAGGGGTGAGGATTATTGCGCCCTCAAGCCCAAGAACACCGCTTATTATGACGGTTGTGTCGAGGTGGACCTGTCGGCAATCGAACCCATGATAGCGCTGCCCTATCATCCGTCAAATGTCTATACCATCCGCGAGCTCAAGGAAAACGCCCGGGACATTCTCGAACCGATCGGGTTCGGCTCAAAAGTTACCTCCCGGGGTATTGAGACCGATCAGGGGGTTATTGCCGGATGCGCCGGAGGCACCTATGACAACCTGTGCGCGGCAGCCGCCATATTGCGCGGTCGTTCGACGGGCAGCGGTAATTTCGCGCTGTCGGCTTACCCGGCGTCGCAGCCGATAAATACCGCGCTCATACGCAACGGTATGGCAGCCGACCTGCTGTCTTCGGGGGTGACGCTGCGCACGGCCTTCTGCGGACCCTGCTTCGGCGCGGGTGACGTTCCGGCAAACGGAGCGCTGTCCGTCCGCCACTCAACGCGCAATTTCCCCAACCGCGAAGGTTCGCGTCCCTCCTCGGGCCAGAGCGCCGGGGTGGCGCTCATGGACGCGCGTTCCATAGCGGCGACGGCGGCAAACGGCGGGCTGCTCACCTCGGCTGCCGAACTGGATATTCAGTACGATATTCCCGAATATGTATATGACGATTCCTCATACCGGGGCAGGGTTTACCGCGGATTCGGCAGACCCGACCCCCACACCGAGGTGCGGTACGGGCCGAACATCACCGACTGGCCGGTTATGCCCGCCCTGGCGGACAATCTGCTGCTCAATGTCGCCTCGGTGCTGCATGACCCGGTAACCACCACCGATGAGTTGATACCCTCGGGCGAAACCTCGTCATACCGTTCAAATCCGCTCAAACTCGCCGAATTTACCCTTTCGCGCGTCGATCCCGGATATGTCGGTCGGGCAAAAAAGGCTGCCGAAATGACACAGGACCGGCTGCCCCGCCCGATAAAGGACGCTGTCGCCGCCGTGCACCGGGACGGACAGACGGCGATGGGCAGTCTGATCTACGCGGTCAAACCCGGCGACGGTTCCGCCCGGGAACAGGCAGCCTCCTGCCAGCGCGTACTCGGCGGACTTGCCAATATCGCATCCGAATACGCCACCAAACGCTATCGCTCCAATCTTATCAACTGGGGTATGCTGCCCTTCCTGCTGGAGGGGAAACCGCAGTTTGAGACAGGGGACTATATTTATATACCCGAGGTGCGTTTTGCCCTGGTACTCAAGCGGGACATAATCAACGCCTTTGTTATACGCAAAACGGGCGAAACGATAAAAATCAAACTCCGCCTCGGTCCTCTGACCGACGAGGAACGGGAAATAATGCTCGCCGGATGTCTGATAAACCATTATTCCGCAGGCCTTAAAAAATCGGGCCAATAATTAATTATATAATGCTATTAATGCAATAGGGGGAACGACAGGATGATTCTGCAAAAACTTACAGACTGGACGCTGACCGGCTATCACCCGTATACTCCGATATCCGGGGGTATGCCCGTCACCGCATCGATTCCCGCTGTCGTACCGGGCAGCGTTTATAATGATCTGCACCGCGCAGGCATTATTGAAGACCCTTATTACGGAATGAACTCCCTTGCCTGCGAATGGGTCGCCAACCGCTGGTGGACCTATGAAACGGCACTTACCCTTGACCCGCGTCCGGACAGGCGGCTGTGGCTGATACTGCGCGGCATAGACTACCGCGCGCGCATATATCTCAACGGAAGCGAGATCGGCACCCACGAGGGCATGTATGTGCCGGCGCGCTATGATGTTACCAAATCCGCGCTGGCCGGCGAAAACAGGATAAAGGTCATCATCGAACACGCGCCCGATGAGATGGGACAAATAGGATATACCTCGCAGACCCACACGCAAAAGGCGCGTTTTACCTACAAGTGGGATTTCTCGACCCGTCTGGTGGGCATGGGTCTTTATGATGAGGTTTATATAGAGGAAACGGGCAGCGTGCGCATCAAAGACGTCCATGTCCGTTATGAAAACGGTACACTCAATTGTTCGGTCGCGGCCGGCGGCGGCGTGCTCGAGGGCGCGCTCTCCTATGAGGGGACAGAGGTCGGATTTGAGACCTCCGAAAGGGGGTTTGTGAGTTTTGACATCGCCGAACCGCGCCTCTGGTATCCCAACGGTTACGGAGACCAGCCCCTGTATGACCTCAAACTCACGCTCAGAAGCGGCGGAGCGATATCCGACGAACGTTCGATGAAGGTCGGACTGCGCACGCTGACCTACGAGCGTTGTCTGGGCGCCCCAGCCGACGCGCTGCCCTACGCCGTTTCGGTCAACGGCCGCCGCGTCTATATCAAAGGGGTTAATACCACCCCGCTGGACTGCATGTACGGCATTGTAGGGGAGCGGCGTTATGAGGAGTTTGTAAAACTGGCTGCCCGGGGCAATGTCAACCTCATACGGGTCTGGGGAGGCGGCCTGATCGAAAAAGAAGAATTTTACGATATGTGCGACCGGTACGGCATTATGGTGTGGCAGGAGTTTATCCAGTCGTCGTCGGGTATCGACAACATACCGTCCAAGCGTCCGGAATTTTTAGCGCTCATGGTAAAGACCGCGGAGGCGGTTGTGCCGGAAAAGCGCAATCATGTTTCGCTGACCTTCTGGAGCGGCGGCAACGAACTGACCGACGCCGCCGGGGTTCCGTCAACCTATGAGGATGAAAATATCGCGCTGCTGCGGGAGATTGTAGCAAGGCTCGACCCGGACAGGCTCATGCTGCCGACCTCGGCTTCCGGTCCGTCCGCAGGGCTTGACATTACAAAACCCGACGCCAATC
This sequence comes from Eubacteriales bacterium, assembly GCA_028709565.1. Taxonomy (GTDB): domain Bacteria; phylum Bacillota; class Clostridia; order Oscillospirales; family CAG-272; genus JAQVWU01. The sequence continues at coordinate 3,864 of JAQVWU010000017.1, read as the reverse complement.
ACGACGTTCACGGTCCGTGGAAATACGGGGGCACCGAAGAGCACTACCGTATGTACAACAAATCAACCAGTATGCTGCACAGTGAATTCGGTTGCGACGGCATGTCCAATATGTCCTCGATTGTAAAGGCGCTGCCCCCCGAAGACCTGCGTTTCGACACCGTTGCCGGAAATCTGATGTGGCGCTTCCACGGCGAGTGGTGGGATACCTACGAATATCGCGACAAAAAGATTTTCGGCGAATTTGCTCCCCCCGAACTTGAAGCCTTCGTCGGCTGCAGCCAGTTTATGCAGGCCGAAGGGCTGCGCTACGCCCTGGAGGCAAACCGGCGCCGGGATATTAATCTACCGGGAAGGGAGGAGCGGGACTTCCGGGAAAACTGCGGTTCGATTGTCTGGCAGTGGGGCGAGCCCTGGCGCAACGTTTCATGCACCTGCATGGTCGACTACGACAACAAGCCCAAGGCCGCCTATTATGCCTTCCGCGAGGCCATGAAGGGCGAGCATGTTTCGCTCAGTTATGATAAACTGATGTGGAAACGCGGCGAAACCTTTTCGGGCAGACTGTATGTTCATTCGGACAGCGCAACGCATATCCCCTCGGACGCCGCGGCGCGTATCACCGACGCAAACGGCACCGTGCTCGCCGAGGTCAGCGGCACCTTCGAATTCAAGACCGACATACCCGGCCGCACCTTTACCGTCGAATGCTTCCTTGCGGGCAAGCCGGTAAACAGATATCTGTTCTTTATCACCGACGGGGAACACCCGTATGCCGACCGCGAAGCGGCCCTCGCTTTTTCCTTTGACTTTTAGAAAAGATAATATATATCCCCCGGTTCAATCACGGACCGGGGGATTACTCTTTACAGGCAGGATTTTCTGCCGTTTTGGATACATGCTGCATTTTTTGTTACATCGGCTTATAAAAAGTAACGTTAGTGCGGAATACAGGCGCTGTTAAAACCGCCGTCCGCTGCCCCCTCCGTGGGAACGGCCGCTGCTTGAGCGGTGTGTGCTGCTGCGGCTGCCGCCTCCCCCTCCGCCTTTGTTCGCCGGCTGTTTGCGTGTTCTGATTACGTTTGTGCGCAGGTAGGTGTCGGTTGCTCCGGTAATTTTGACGGTGGTGTTGGAGGGTACGTTATAACTGTATGTCGAACCCTTGAGCTCGTACCGGTGTTTAACACTGCCCAACAGGATTAAACCGCATACCAGACCTATGACGAGGGCGATGAGAAACTCGCCGCCGGTCAGGGCGCGGGCCGGAGGTGTGCTGTCATAATAATAATCGATATTACCGTACTCGTCTATGTTATACTGGTCGGAAGGAATACCCTCTTCCAGAAAGTTATCCAGCTGAGCCAGGGTCATATAGGCGGCGTCGGCAAATGCGCCCTCAGCCAGATATTCGTATGCGGTATCCAGCAGGACCCCGAGCCGGTAATCGGTGACATAGCGGATCATCAGACCGCAGGTTGAGATGGTGGGAACGCGGTTGTTCATATCAATAAAGAAGAGAAAACCGTCCCCTTCGCTGCCGGTGCCGAAGCCGTTGTAATCATAGAAATCGTCGGCATAAGCCAGCGATTCGCCCTCCGGCGCGTCGTATGAGGTGAGTACGACAAAATCCATGTCATATGCCGCGCGCAGATTAGAGATTAAAGCTTCGAGCCGGGCAATGTCATCATCGTACATCAGACCGGCATAATCGAATACGCGGCTGCCGCCTTCACCGGGGGAAGCCGCGATCGGAAGGGAGAGCGCGGCGGCGATTAATAGAAAGGCAGCTATGATTATATACCGTCTTTTCATTGATTTTAATTTATCCATCTATCTATCGCTGCTCCCCTCAGTTTATAAAATACAGCACAACCGAAAGAGCGGCGCACACCGAAGCGGCGAGTATCGCGCAGTGAAGCAGCAGCCTTTTCGTGTTGACGGGCAGAACGCCGCAGACGGTGCCGGTTTGGCCGTTCATCGCGTAATAATATGGTTTTTCGGTGCCGCCCTTTTCGTTTTTATATGTCAGTATCCACGCGGGCAGCAGCGTGTATTTAAAATCGCTGTCCCTGAAGATGACCTCGGTATTGCCGGATACGGAGGTATAGGGTGATTTTGCCGTGAGGAGTGGCTGCGCGTAACCCTTTATCTCACCTTCCACAGAATCGCGTACCTCATCCGCCTCAACGTCCCGCTTCTCCGCAAAAAAACCGGACAGATAAGACGGCTCGAAGTTAATCAGCTCTTCAACCCCGTAGGGGTGTACGCCGTCGGACAGTTTGCGGTCGGCCTTTTTGAGAGCGCCCCGTTCGATATTGCGGAATTCGATATCGGCGCGCCGGGTGACCGCGTAATGTTTGGTGGTGGTGATGTTATGGGTTAAGGTTGAGGAGTGAGTGACAATCCGGCCTTCACCGTTAAAGGACGCGTCGGCGGTGTAATCGGCGAGCCAGTAGGGATAATATATACCGGATATCTTCTCCACGTTTTTATGTGAAATGAAATCAGCGGGCACATAACGCTTTTTTTTAATCCAGGCAAAGAATTTTTCTTTGGCCGCTTCCCTGTCATACTTAAAGGGCAGCAGCGCCCGGGGACGCAATTCGGCGGCGACCCTGCCGGTCAGAACGACCGGATTATGGCAGTAATAGCACATGGTGGCGGCCGTGGTCTCATCGGTGATTACCTCCGCCCCGCAGCTGGGACAGGAATAGACCAGTTGTGCCCCTTCATCGGCCTTTCCGTATTCATCGCCGTCGGCTTTTTTAATATTGTCGAATACATTGTCGTCAAGCGAGTTCAGATAATCCTCTTCGAAGACGCTTTCGCAGTATTCGCAGCCGAATTTGCCGGTATTGGGCTGAAATTTAAGCGGTCCGCCGCATGCCGGGCATTTATATGTAAAGACAGCCATAAGCAATACTCACATCCCTTAATTTTTTTATTTTGAACTTACTGAGTTATAGTGTATACCGTTACAAAAAAACAAAAACACACAAGATAAAGACGAACCTGAGCCCGTCCTTTATCTTCCGTATACATTTATTACCGTCCTGCCCCTTGCTGCCGCGTATTTCATGGTATAGCGGGTTCCGCCGCCCGGCCTGCCGTCATACCACGCTATACAATAGGCGGCTCTGTCGACCATATAGCGATTGCGGCGCATCATACAGCCGTTTTCGTAGGTGGTGTCGGTGACCAGGATTACACCGTCAGCCCGGTCCATAACGGTACCGAAACGGATTTTCTGTTTTTGCTCCCACCGCAGCATATGGTCGCGGCAGGGAAGCGCGAGGAAGAGGGAAAGCGCGGGATGCTCGTACCTGAGATTGATAACGGTTATCGCAGCCGCCATATCGAATCCCAGCGCTCCGCCGGTGAAAAAACGGTTGACGCCGAGTTTATGCAGCCGGAGTATTTCCGCGCTTATATTATGTACGACCGGGGAAATATCTTCCTCTCCCATGGACCGGTGACCGGTAAAGCAGCAGGACGTATATATATCGGAAAATTCGGGCGGTGTTTCCATATCGGTTATCGTTTAATCTTCTACCTTGTCGAACATATCCTTGGAGGCGCCGCAGGCAGGGCACTGGAATTCATCTTCGTCGACATCCTCCCATTTTGTGCCGGGAGCGACATCCATTTCGGGACAGCCGTATTCTTCATCGTAGATATAACCGCAAATCGTGCATACATACTTTGCCATCTTAACAGTTCTCCTTGTATGATATTGTTTTTGTTGATTGTGAAACTCAAAAAACCATTTAAATATACGGTTTTTTAATTTAAAATATATCTGACTTTTCTCCGTTTTTATGATAAAATATAGGTGAAAACAAAAATCAATCACAAGAAACGGAGA
>JAQVWU010000016.1 GCA_028709565.1 Eubacteriales bacterium | reverse complement strand
TCGGTAAAATCGGTAAACAATATGCTCATGGTGTCAATATCGACCAGCATAATCATGGCAAAGTACTCCCGCAGGACCGATTGCGAAATATCGATTATATTCACACCGTATTCGGAGCAGGTGTTGCTGACCGCGGCGATTATGCCGATGTTGTCCTTCCCGGTAACGGTAATTACTGCTTTCATTCTTTTCTCCTGTTTTCTCCTGTTTTCTCCTGCTTTTTTCCTGATGATTTATATAATTATTTTTGTCTGAGGCTCAAAAAGGCTGTCATGCGGTCCAGGAGCATATAACTGTCAAGACCGGTGCTCTTTATCTTCTTGTCGGTGTCAATGCATATGTCAAGCAGCACGTCCAGCTCTCCGGCACCGTATCCGCGCAGGCTTTTGAGGTATAAACCGACTTTATATATGTGCATTTTAGTCTTAGCGGCGATCGCTTCGGCTGTCATGCCCTCTTGAGACAGCACATGTATCAGCTTAAGATCCCTTATTACCCCCGTCACGGTGCCCAGGATCAGTTCAGGCTTCGCTTTTTTCGCTTTAAGTTCCGCCAGTATGCCGAACAGGCGTTCGGTGTCGCCACTAAGCACCGCGTTTGACAGGGCAAATTCATCGTAATCGTTAACCGCGCAGGTCACCAGCGCGATGTCGGATTCGGTGAGTTTGTTCCGCCCTGCCGCGTTTATATAGGCGCAGAGTTTGGCCGTTTCGCCGGAAAGGGTATACATGGCGCAGCCGCAGCGTCTTATGAGGGCGGAGCACTGGGCGTCCCCCGCGGCGATATTCTCGGCCGCGAAATGCCTCTTGAGCCATTGGACCAGTTTTTCCGGTGTTTCATAACCGAATTCGACCACCGCCAGCAGCTCTGAAAACTTCCTGTAATCGGCTGTCCTGCGTTTTTCACTGCCCGCCGTGAATTGCGAACCGGCGGTATATATAATAAAAATATTGGTTTCATAGTCCTTTGCCGCCGTTATAGTGCCGGTAAGGGCCGCGGTGTCCCCCTCGGTGAGTGACGCAAAATCGATGTCGTGAAGCTCGACCAGTTTTTTCTCGCTGAAAAAAGGGGGCACCGAAAGGGCATCAGCCACCCTGCCGAAGGAGAATCCGTCCTCCGCGGTCGAAAAACGAATAATATTAAAGGCAGCCGCCGAGTCATCCGCCGTTATGCTTTTCCTGGTTTCGGTCAGGCAAAAACGTTTCATATATTCCTCTTCACCGCAGAAGAGGAAGGGCCCCGATAATCCCGTTTTCAGTTTTTTACGGTATTCCGCCGCATTCATGATATTACCTCCCCTGTATACCGAGGGAGGGCGGTTTTAGCTCCCTTACCTCCATCAGCAGATTGTTATATTCTGTTTTAACCCCGCGCATTTCGATAATGTAATCGAGGGCAAGCTTTCCGCCTTCGTACGACAGACTGTTGTCGATGCTGCGGGTCAGCACGCACAACTCAAACGGAGGTATAATACCGGTGTCATACATACACCGCTGTCTTCGGTCGGCGGCATTGAAAACCAGGGAGGACGAATGGGTTCCGGTTCGCACCATTGTAACCAGTCCCGGTGTCACCTTGTCAAAGAGCAGGGTTGTCCGTGAACCCGCCATGCCGCACAGTTCGCTTTCCTCATAGGAAATCTCGATGCGTTTGCCGTCATCGGACAATGTTCCGTCGGTGGTGAATTCAATGCGTTCGAGCTCTCCGCCGACCGCCGAAAAGAGATGATTCAATACGTCATAAAGGACAGGGTCAATATCATCCTCGACCTCGTCGAGTATGTCAGCCAGTTCCTGCAATTCGCCGTACTCTGTCTCCGGCGTCATCAGGTCAGCCATACTGGATATGATGCTGATCTTTACCGGCTTCCTCTTTTTCTTTTGAGCTGCCATATATTTGTATGTGATACTCCGTTCTTTTTTAATACTAAACTGTAACTTTTAACTTTTAGGTATCCCCATAAGGGAGTCCTAAACTCAAAACACCTTAAAATACTTTGAAAAATCAGTGTTTTCTACTGGTGTTTTATTTTATTCTATGGTATAATAGGGCAACCTAAATTAGGGGGACCGAATGCCATGGAAATAAAAAATATTAAGCCTGATTATGTCGTTGATTTTAAACGTCTCGCAGGTACAGAAATCAAATACATAAACGGACACTGGTACTTGTATGAAAGAAAGAGCGTTTATGATCCGGTTACGAAGAAAAAACGTAAAAAATCCGGAGCGCTCCTCGGTACAATTACCGAAGAAGGTTTCAAACCCCGCAAAATAAAAGTAGAAGCTGACCAGCTTAATGAAGTTCAATGCGTCGAATACGGTGCTTCCGGCTATCTGTATCAAAGCAACCGGACAATGATTGAAAAGCTTAAGCTTTTCTTTCCAAATACCTGGAAAAGGATTTTTACAATGGCTGCTTTGAAATGCATCGGTGAAACGACGCTGAAGAGGATACCGGCTGCCTATGAAACAAGTTGGCTGTCTGTATTGTTCGGTGACCTCAAGTTTACCACATCCGGACTTACTGCTGATATCCGTGAACTTGGGCGTAACAGGAATGCAATCTGCCAATATATGCGTAATGGTCTGTCTGCATTCAGCGGCTTTATCCTGATAGATGGACACAGGATTATCAGTGAGTCCCGCGGTCTTCCATTTGCCCAACTGGGTTATGACAGCCGGATGCGCTACAGCCATCAGATTAATCTTTTGTATCTGTTTGGCAGTAATAAGCAAGGGCGCATGCCTCTTTACTACAAGCAGTTTGCCGGCAGTGTCCCTGACTGTCTGGCCTTGCCTGACATCAGCGAGGAGTCTGGTATATCCGGAACAGAGATTACCGTGATCGCAGACAAGGGCTTTGGGACAGAAGATGATTTCTCAGCTATCATTGACAGCGGCATGAAATATATTATTCCTCTCAAACGGAACACATCGGAAATTGATGCCTTCCCAAAGGATTACTCCTCTTATGAGAAGGTTTTCAATTTCAGAGAGCGCAGTGTCTACTGTAACAAATATGAGAAAGACGATTATATCATCTATCTCTACTACGATATGCTCCTTGCTATGCATGAAACCAATGACGCCGTGGACAGGCTAAACGGGAAGAACAATGCCAACGAAGCGGCACTTGCAAAAGAAGCAGCGAGGCGGAGCAGGGGAAAAACCAAACTTACGGAAGCTCAGATTGCCGAAATGCAAAGTATCGATGTTGCAAAAACTTTGCAGAATACCGCCGGTATTGGTACGTTGATACTGAGGAGCAACCGCATGGATCTGAACGAAGCACAGATCTATGCGTTTTACAAAACCAGACAGGAAATTGAACAAAGCTTCAAGTGCTATGAGGATACCCTGGCTCTTGAATCCAGCCATATGCAGGATACAGATGCATTTGAAGGATGGCTGTTCATCAACCATCTTTCACTGCAAATGCTTTACGGAATACTTGACTACATTGCTCAGGCTGACCTGACAAGCAAATATTCTTTCAAGGATGTCATCCGGACACTAGAAGGTATCCGTGCTAACAAAATCAACGGTGAATGGTATACCACAAAACACACCAATAACACCAAGAAATTCTGCCGGGAATTGAACATTAAAATCGGGGATCCCCTGCAATAGGGATACCTAAAATTCAAAAGTTACAGACTAAATACTGAATTCGCAATTCAAATACAGTTTATCATAATGTTTTATCAAAGTCAATCGCAGGGGGGTATAAATTCATTGCCTGTGTGAAAAATAACTATAAACAAATTATATGTTCGGGAGAACGGGGTTGTGATATTATATAAACCGGTAAGTTTTATGCGTTATTTTATAGGCGGTGTGGCGGCTATGTTCTGCGCCGTTGCCATATATACCTCGGTCTTCGGCTTAACAGACCGGGACCGAACCGTCATGCCGGCGGGCGGTGATGACCCTTCGGCGATAACGGCAATTCAGGAGAAGCTGGAACGTCTGGGCTTTTACGACGGCGAAATAACCGGGATATATGACACCGTGACCTCCGCCGCGGTACGCCGTTATCAGCTGTATATGGATCTGGACGGAACCGGCAAAGCGGACAAAGCCTTCCTGGAATCTTTGGAGAGCCAGCCCGACATGCTCTTGAGTGAATACGACGTTTATATGCTGGCGCGGCTGATACACGCCGAAGCCGGCAAGGGCAGCTGGCTGGATATGGTCGCCGTCGGAGCCGAAGCGGTCCGAAAACTGGGCAGTCCCGCTTATCCCGATAATCTGGCGGAGATTATATTTGAACCCGGCGCGTATGATTGCGTTGACGACGGCAGTATCCGAAATGAGCCGTCCGACAAGGCGATAAGAGCCGCCCGGGATGCCATACGGGGCATGTTGAATTAACGGGCGGATTTTTATACGGAATTGAAACCCAAACTATTGCAATCCGCCTGAAAATATGATACCATAATTAATAATTAACTGTAAGATGAATATAAATACCCTGTTTTTTCCTCCCGTAATATTATCAGCACGAAAGGTATGTCTGTATTATGAAAAGTACGAAGGATAAAATTGTTGAACTGCGGAATATCCGTATGGATTTTGACGGGGAGCCGGTGCTGCGCGGCATAAACCTGGATATTCATGACAACGAATTCGTTACCCTGCTGGGTCCGTCAGGCTGCGGTAAAACAACGACGCTGCGGATTATCGGGGGCTTTGTAACCCCGGTTTCGGGCGATGTGATTTTTGAGGGCAAACGCATAAACGACCTGCCGCCGTATAAGCGGAATGTCAATACAATATTCCAGAAATACGCTCTCTTTCCTCATCTCAACGTTTATGAAAATGTAGCCTTCGGTCTGCGCGTGAAAAAAACACCCGAAAAGGAGATATTGTCCCGCGTAGTCGAAATGCTTGAACTGGTAGACCTTGAGGGATATGAAAAGCGCAGCGTTAATAACCTTTCGGGCGGACAGCAGCAGCGCGTAGCCATCGCCCGGGCGCTGATAAACAATCCCAAGGTTTTGCTGCTTGACGAACCGCTGGGCGCTCTGGACCTCAAGCTCCGCAAAGAAATGCAGATAGAGCTCAAGAAGATACAGCAGCGCATGTCCATAACCTTTGTATATGTCACCCACGACCAGGAAGAGGCGCTTACAATGAGTGACACGGTGGTGGTCATGTCAAACGGAATCATACAGCAGATAGGGTCCCCGCAGGATATATACAACGAACCGTCAAACGCCTTTGTCGCCGATTTTATTGGTGAAAGCAATATAGTTTCGGGTATTATGCGGCGCGATCATCTGGTGGAATTCTGCGGGTATACATTCGAATGCCTGGACAGCGGTTTTGAAGAGTCGGAAGAGGTGGATGTGGTGATAAGACCCGAGGATATCACGCTGTCCGACGCCTCAAACGGAGATGTCACGGGTATCAGGGGCGTGGTCGAAACGGTCACCTTCAAGGGCGTTCATTATGAAATCATAGTAAACACACCGGAGGATATCTGGATTATTCACTCGACAAAAGCCAGAGCGGTAAACGACACGGTCGGCATATCGATGACACCCGATGATATACATATAATGAAAAAAAGCGAAAGACCCAAGGTGACCCGTTATACCGTAAACGCGGAGGTTGAAGCCGATGAAGCAAACAAGTAAAGCCGCGGTTCCGTATATTATATGGATGTCGGTATTCATTGTAATCCCGCTTTTTTTAATAGGCGTCTTCGCCTTCACAACTACCGTCACCGTGGACGCCGCAGGTAATATAATTGACCCCGAAACGCTGGGTTATATGGACGGCGCAGGCATTGACCGTGAAACCGGCGAACTCACCGCTGACGAATCCGAAGAAGAAACGGATATATCGTGGGTGACCTTCCCCCTGACCGAAAAAACAATCTTCACGCTTGACAATATATTCGCCGTTTCCGATTATCTGCCCGTATTATTTTTATCGATATGGCTGGCGCTGATTGCAACCGCCATCTGTCTGATTATTTCATATCCGCTGTCATATATGATCTCCCGCATGAATTTTCAGCGTCAGAATATCATGCTTATGCTCGTCATGCTGCCCATGTGGATGAATTTCCTGCTGCGTACCTATGCGTGGATGACGCTGCTCGAGCGCAACGGATGGATCAATAAACTGCTCGCGCTCATAGGTCTGGGTCCCTTTGAGATGATTAACTCCCAGGGCGCCGTCGTTCTGGGCATGGTGTATAATTACCTTCCGTTTATGATCCTCCCCCTCTATTCGATTATGACAAAAATAGATGAGCGAACCATCGAATCGGCGCAGGATCTGGGCGCCGGGGCTCTGGCTGTTTTCGGCAGGGTTATATTGCCGCTGAGTATGCCCGGCATTGCCAGCGGTATAACCATGGTGTTCGTGCCTGCGGTCAGTACATTCATAATATCGCGCATGCTGGGCGGTGGAACCAATATGCTCATCGGAGACCTGATCGATCTGCAGTTCCTCGGCAATGCCTACAACCCCAATCTCGGGGCTGCCATGTCCCTTGTGCTGATGATATTCGTACTGCTCTGTATGTCACTGACCAATCAGCTGGATAACGAAGAAATGGAGAGCGTATTGTTATGAAAAAGATAACGTCGAGATTTTATTTGGCGCTGATCTTCTTGTTTTTATACGCGCCGATTGCAGTGCTGATTGTAAACTCATTCAACGCCTCAAAAAGCCGCACTGTCTGGACGGGTTTTACCCTTGACTGGTATCGCAAACTGCTCACAAACGAGACCATAATAAATTCCCTCGGCAACACCCTGCTGGTCGCCGCCGTAGCCTCAACGGTTGCCACGCTCATCGGGACTGCCGCCGCCATCGGCATCTACAACATGAAAAAGATACCCCGTTCGATCGTGTTGAATATTACATATCTGCCTATACTGAATCCGGAGATAGTCACGGGTGTGTCGCTTATGCTGCTCTTTGTCGCCGTGAAAATGGAATTCGGTTTCACAACCCTTATTTTATCGCATATCACCTTCTGCGTTCCCTATGTGATTTTGAATGTGCTGCCGAAATTGCGTCAGATGAACCGTAATCTGTATGATGCGGCGATGGACCTGGGCTGCAATCCGACGTCCGCTTTTTTCAAAGCGGTGCTTCCCGAGATTATGCCCGGTATAGTCACCGGCTTTCTCATGGCTCTGACATACTCCATAGACGATTTTATCATAAGCTACTTTACCTACGGCGCCACCTCCCAGACACTGTCGATAACCATCTTTTCCATGACCCGCCGCAAGGTCAGTCCGGAGGTAAATGCCCTGTCGGCAATCATCTTCGCCGTCGTCCTGGCAATTCTTCTGGTGATGAATCTCCGTGACGCGAAACTCAGAAAAAACACGCGTAGGGTCAGCGGTGAACGGATATGAAAAAGTATATAAAAATTATAAAACCGCTGATTGCGCTTTCACTCACTCTCATGATGTTTTCCCCGGTCTGCGCGCCGGCAGCCGCGTCGTATGAGTCATATGAATACTCAGACTACGACTGGGACCGGTTCCGCGGCAAAAATATGTCGGTCAATGTATACAACTGGGGTGAATATATCTCGGTTGACGACGGTGAGGAGGACGCCTTCGATACAAACAAAGCCTTTACCGAGCTTACCGGTATAAGGGTAAACTATTCGAATTTCGCCTCAAACGAGGAAATGTACGCAAAACTCAAAAGCGGAGGCTCTTCATACGATATTATTATACCGTCCGATTATATGATCGCGCGCATGGCCAATGAAAATATGCTGGAAAAAATAAACTTCTCCAATGTACCGAACTTTTCATATATTGCGGAAAACTTCAGAAACAACGCTTTTGATGTGACCAACGAATACTCGGTACCGTATATGTGGGGTATCATGGGCATAATTTACAACAAGACTCTTTTTGACGAGAGCGATAATCCGGCGACCTGGGACATTCTGTGGAACGAAAAATATGCCAAGGATATCCTGATGTTCTCCAATTCGCGGGATTCCTTCGCTATCTCTCTGTTCAGACTGGGCTATTCGGTAAATACTACCGATGAAAATGAATTGCGCGAAGCGGCAGCCGAGCTGTCAAAACAAAAATTGCTGATCCAGGCCTATGTTATGGACGAAATCTTCGATAAAATGGGGGGCGGTGAAGCCGCTCTGGCCCCTTATTATGCGGGCGACGCCATTACGATGATGGAGGACAATCCCGACCTGGAGTTTGTCGTCCCCGAAGAGGGCACCAATGTCTTTATTGACGCCATGTGTATACCAAAGGGCGCCAAAAATAAAGAAGCCGCCGAGATGTATATCAACTTTTTATGCGAAACCCGGGTTGCTTTAAAAAACTGCGAATATATCGGATATTCGACGCCTCATATCGCCGTTTACGAGCTGCTTGACGATGAGACAAAGGAAAGTATCTCCTACCCTTCCGAGGAAGCCCTTTCCAAGGCTCAGGAATATATCACGCTGCCCTCCGATACCACACGTCTGCTGGACAGTTTATGGACCGAACTGATGAGCCAAACCGGGAAAAATCCCTGGCTGTCCCCGGTGCTCATCGTTGTTTCGGTCACGCTGATAATCTTCATTAACGTAAGACGGTACCGGAAAAAGAAAACGCGGGAATTATAACAGATTAAAACCTGAACAAATGAAGGGAAAGTGCCGTATTTATGAACAACGACAGCAATAAAAATACCGGCGTCGGCAAACCAAACGATAAAGGCGGAAAAAATATAGAACCGAAAAAGAAAAAAGGCGGTCATTACTGGCGCACCCTGGGAAGCCTGGTGGGTTTTTCGCTGATAGGTTCGGGTATCGGTTATTTCGGCAATATTGTCGGTCTTTGGACAGGATTTACCGTCTTCTTTTCGGGCTGGTGGACGCTTTTACTTATTATACCCTGCCTGGCGGGGGTGCTTGACCGCGGTCCGGGTTCTCTTTTCATCTTCGGGCTTGCCGGCGGTGTTATCGCCCTGATATTACAGCAGGGTCCGCTGCTGTTGGTTCCCGTTGCGCTGATTTACATAGGTCTGCGTATGATATTTCACAATAAGCCCTTTGGTTTTCGCCGTATTTTGGACGCCGAAGACGGCAAGTCCTATTTTATACCGGTTTGGCGCAGCTTCGCGTTAAAGAGAAATATAAAAACCGACGAAAATTTTCATGGCGCGGAGGTTATCGCCTGGTTTTCCCCCATAAACCTGGACCTGTCGGATGCCGTGATTGATGACGATGCCGTAATCTATGTCAAGGCTATGTTTGCCCCCGTAACCATTAAAATAAATCGCGACATCAATCTGCTCACAAAGAAGACGGGGGGTGTCGGCAAGCTTTTTGTCGAAGCAAAGAACTACGCCGATATACAGAATATGCCGGTATTGCGTATAAACGCGGGCTGTATATTCAATTCGGTGACAATAATCAACTGAAACGGAATCATACATGTATAAAATAATCGATGCTCACATTCACACCTACCCCGATACCATCGCTGAAAAGGCAACCTTGAATCTCGGGGATTTTTATAATTTCGAGGTTCAGGGCAAGGGCACCTATGATGACCTTGAGCAGCAGGCCCCGGATAACGGTATCCGCGGTTTCTTTTTACTTTCGGTGGCAACAAACGCTAAGCAGACATCCAAAATAAACGATTCAACCGCCGTCCTTGTCACATTGTCCCGCGCCCGGGGTTTTGAAACGTACGGCTTCGCCTGTATGCATCAGGATTATCCGGATTTTAAAACGGAAATCGACCGATGTGAAGCGATGGGACTCAGCGGTATAAAAATACATCCCGATATCCAGCGCATGGATATCGATTGCGCCCAAATGTACCGCATTTGCGAGATGATAGAGGGCAGAATGCCGCTGTTTCTGCATATGGGGGACAGCCGGACCGAATACAGATACTCCGAGCCGCAAAAGCTGGCGAGGCTGACCGACAGATTTCCGCGCCTTAAGGTTGTCGCCGCGCATTTCGGTGGTTACAGGGCATGGGAAGAGGCCCAATATTATCTCTACGGTCGTCCCAATATCTGGTATGACCTTTCCAGCGCCCTGTGGGCGATGTCCCCGGAAAAAGCCCGCCGGCTTATCGCCGCGTGCGGCTGCGACCGGGTGATGTACGGCAGCGATTATCCGGTCATAAATCCCGCTCAGCATCTTGCGATTTTTATGAAAATAGATATCGGTGAAGCCGAGAGACAGAATATCCTTTATAACAACGCACTGCGCTTTCTTTCGGCGGAAACATGACACCGGGTGCCAAAGACGTATGGCATACCCTTATGTCTGCTTCAAAACCGATAGTATTATACGGAACGGGTGACGGCGCCGATAAAATCCTTGATGTTTTCGGGCGGTACGGCATTGAGGCTTCCGGCGTATTTGCCTCTGAGGGATTTGTCCGCAGCCGCTCCTTCCGCGGCATGAAGGTCATGTCATATGACGATGTCCGCGCCCTCTTTGGCGACTTCATCGTTGTAATCGCCTTCGCGTCCTCTTTGGACGGCGTTCTTGAATGTTTTTATACCCTGTCCGAAACACATGAGACATACGCCCCCGATGTGCCGGCGGTCGGGGATACGCTGTTTGACCGTTGTTTTTATGACAAACATAAAAGCGAACTTGAACGGGTGCGCTCAATGCTCTGCGATGAGGAATCGGTATTTATATTTGACAGCGTGATAAACTATAAACTTAGCGGTGATATATCATATCTGCGCCGCGCCCGTTCCGATAAAGACAATGTGCAAAATGAACTGCTGCGGCCCGGGGAATATGTCACATATTGCGACCTGGGCGCCTATACCGGCGATACCATATATCAGCTGCTCTCGGGCACAAATTCGGTTCGTGAAATCTATGCCCTGGAACCCGACCCGCACTCCTTTCGCAAACTGACCGCCTTTTGCCGGACACACTGCCCCGGCGCCCGGCTGTATAACGCGGGTGCCTGGAGTCATGGGGGCAGGGCTGCCTTTTCGGCGCGGGGCAGCCGTTCAAGCCGCATTATACCGGGAGATGAAACCGGCACCGCAGGGGAACTAATCGCACTGGATTCCATACTTGACGGGCGGCGGGCCGATTATATAAAATACGATGTCGAAGGCTCCGAATATGAAGCGCTGGCCGGCTCCGCCGAAACGATAAAAGACTGGTCTCCCGACTTATGCGTATCCCTCTACCACCGGAGCGAAGACCTGTTCAGGCTGCCCCTTTATATCAAAACACTGAATCCGAACTACAGATTTTTTATACGCCGGTTTAAATATATCCCGGCGTGGGATCTTAATCTGTACTGTATAATATAGAAATATATCAAATGCTGGAGGTTAAAATGTCTGTTATAATCATAGGTTCCGGACCTGCCGGAATATCCGCTTCACTGTATGCCGTCCGCGGCAATATCGAAACATCGGTCATATCAAACGGAATAGGGTCGCTGGAACGCGCGGAAAAGATTGAGAATTATTACGGGTTTGCCGCGCCTGTCGACGGGCACGGGCTTGCCGACGCCGGCAAAGCGCAGGCCGGGCGGCTGGGTGTGCGATTTATAAGCGGCGAGGCGGTGAACCTGAGCTGGGACGGCATTTTCAGTGTCACACTGTCCGACAATACGCCGCTCACCGCCGACAGCGTTATCATAGCGACCGGTATGCCCCGCCGCACCCCGAAAGTCGAGGGATTTAAACGCTTCGACGGGGCCGGTATCAGCCGCTGCGCGGTATGCGACGGATTCTTTCACCGCGGAAAGAACGTTGCCGTATGGGGTTCGGGTGAATACGCCGCGCATGAGGCCGAGGAACTGAGTCATATAGCGGCGTCGGTCACACTGCTCACCGACGGAGCCGAACCTCAGGTCGCTTTCCCCGACGGTATAAAAATAATCACAAAGAAAATAACCGCCCTTGAGGGCGGTGAACGGCTGGAAAATGTGCGCTTCGATGACGGCGATATGCTGGGATTGAGCGGATTGTTTGTGGCAATCGGTGCCGCGGGCAGCGCCGAACTGGCAGCCAAGATAGGCGCCGCAACCGACGGCGGTTATATAAGCGTCAACGAGGATATGGAGACCGGCATACCCGGCTTATACGCGGCCGGAGACTGCATTTCGGTGGGCGAACGCAGGGCGCTGCCCCAGATTGCGGCAGCCGTATACAGCGGTGCCGTAGCCGGCATGGCATCGGTCAAATACTGCCGGTCCTTAAAATAAAAAGCTGCCGTTATGCACAAAAAATTTGCCATTCCGGCGCTTAATCTTCCGGGCACCTTTGTCTTCACCTCGCTCATGTCGCTCTTTGCCGTGATACTCGCCCTGGTCTTCGGAACACCCGACCGATATCTGTGTATGGCGGCTATGCTGATATCGTCGTGCGGCGATATCCTGCTCATGAACTTTCGCGGACTGTCAAAATACCTTCCGCATTACTTCGTTTACGGCGCTCTGTTATTTATGCTCGCGCATATGCTGTATGCCTCCGCGTATCTCTATAAAATAAAAACCGGCTCTTATCCACTGGTAAATGCCGGTTTTTTCACCGGAGTCGCGCTTGTCGCGTGCGGATTCATATTGATTGTGTTGCTTGGCCTTAAGTCCGGCGGATTTAACACGGGTATGGTCCTGCTTTGCCTTGCGTATCTTGTCATAATCGGGGCAAACTGCTGCGTTATCTTTTCGCTGGCGTTTTCCGCCCGGGGCATTGCCCTGCTGGGTGCCGCCGGGGCGCTTTCCTTTTTTATTTCCGATATGATAATAGGTATCGACCGCATCGCCGGCATTTCATCGCCGTTGGGGCATGAGCTTATCTGGTGGTTTTATCCGGCGGGGCAGCTTCTGATTCTTATCGCGGGCTGAGCCCGACGGCAAAGGCGTACAATACGGTATTGCCGTTTGACCATCGGGCCAGAACCGTATAATACAGAACCTCACTCTCCCTGAAATCCACGTCGAATACCGCTGTCTGCTCCGAAGCGATGTTCACCGTATAGTGAACTTCCTCCGCCGGTCCGCCCTCTTCATCTGTATATGTTGCCGGGTCTCTCGTTATTGTAAGCGACGCGGGGGTATTGTCGCCGAAGCCCAGGACAATCTCCGCCCCGTCCGGGACCTTTTGCGGCTGCTGCCCGCCGGCGGCATACCTGTCATAAAACAGATCGGAATAATGCACAAAAGAAAAGTATATCAAATTCCATTGAAGGGGAAAGGTCTCATAATCCAGACCGGTCTCCCTGCCGTCTTGGATATATATAAACGATTCCCCGATATCTTTCGAACCAATCTGCGATATATCGCCGGTCCCCTCAGTCAGCTCCGTTATCTCTTCGCCGGCGCAGGAAGGGCACAACCATAAAACCGACACGGCAATTATGACGATTGCAAAAACTGTCTTCATATCTTAATCCCCTTTAGCCACTTTATCCGAGTGTCCGCCTGCATTGTTTATGACAATTGAAGGGTAACGATAAATCCGTTTTTGTTGTTGCCCGATACGGTATATACGGCGCTTTCGGGCACCGGTATTTCGGTAACATCACCGTTTAACAGCGGTATATAGTATATTTCATAACTGCCGCCCAAATCGTCGCTTACCGTCAAATGGCTGCCCTCAAAGGTATAGCCGCGCAGAAGGTCGATATATTCCTCAAGGACCAGATTGTGTTTTTTCATATAATAGGAATGGGGCAGACCCACCCGTCTGAAATGCCACTGTTCTCCGTATATGCCCGTGATATCGGTCTTTGACGGATCATAACGCAGTACAAAACCGTATTTATGACAATTATCGGCCAGCCAGTCATATTGCGGCCGGTCGGCAAGGGTCATGGTCACCCCGCTGTCGGTATAAACCGACAGGTCGAATGCCAGACCCGTGTGATGCTCGCTGTATCCGGCAAGGGAGACATAGCCTGATACCGCCTCCAGCCCGACAGCTTCCACCCGGCCGGAATACAGAGCCATCTGGGTATCGTAATCACGGTAACCGGCGCTCACCAGCACATCGCCTATGGAGTATTTATCATAAAAGGCGTGCATCATCTCGTTCAGGGCGCGCAGTGTCTCCCGCTCAAGGGATAATTCCGAGCCGCTTATTTTATATGTGTCGGATTTGTTTCCGTAAAGGGTCGGAAGATCGGGGCTTTCGGGAAAAACATATTCGTTTTCGGCATTGACCAGTATCAGGCTTCCGGTATGGACATCGGCCCGGGTAAAATCGATATAGCGGTAAACCGTCCCGGCGGCGGGTTCGCCGGGCGATTCGGCGCTGAGCTCCGCGTCGGTATCGGTATTGCCGGTCTGCGCCATGCCCCCTTTTTCCGCGGGCATCTTTTCGGCTATAGCGGCAAGCAGTGATGACACACCGAATACCGTCGCGACCACAAGGGCGATACATATAACCGTCACAAATATAATCAGTCCCAAACGGGGTCTTTTATACGGCATTCTGACCTCCTGTTTTATGCGGCCGGAATATATCGTCCCTGTTTTTATCCGGTTATCTTCGAGGCCTCGGCGGCAACCTCCCTGAATTCGGCGAGTTTTCGTTCAGCGTAAGCTGCCAGGTTCTTTTTGTCTGTGTCGGACATGCCCGCGGAAAAGGTCTCGTATTTCTTATGATATTTCAGATAATCTTTTTCCGAGCCTTCATTGAGCATACCGGCTTCGTAGTATTTCTTGTTGAGCATGATTTTATATATTTTATCGGCTGATATCGCGTATTTAATGTCAACCGCCGTAAGTTTCCCGTCCTGTTCGCAAATCACCTTGTCATTTTCACCGGCATTCAGCAATTCAACCGCCATCACTCCCATACGCGACGCGGTCACACGGTCCCGCAGGGTGGGAATGCCGCCTCTTACTATATGAGCCAGGCGTACGAATTTGGTCTCGATATGATTGGGGCGGTATATTTTTCTGTTGTCCGGATCGGCGCCTCGTCTGGCTTCGGTCTCGGGGTCAATATCCCCGGTATAATAGTCGATATCTTTGGCAAGCTGCGCCGCAAGCTCCGATTTATACTCAGACTTTATATCAAGCGGTATACCCTCGGCAACGATAACCGTAAAGTTTCGCTTTCCTCCGCGGCGCAGTTCATCCAGATAGGCTATCGTATCGGCGAAGGCCTTTTCCTTTTCAAAGAAAACCTCTTTTGTCAGTATGACCTGGGCGCCAGACGCGATACCGGTATAGAGCGCTATATCGCCCGCTCCCCGACCCATAACCTCTATCACCTCGCAGCGCCGGTGCGAATTGCATGTGTAGCGGCAGTTGTCCGCCATCGATATGATTGTATTCATGGCGGTGTCATAACCGACCGTATAATCGGAAACCACCAGGTCGTTGTCAATGGTGCCCGGTATGCCTATACATGGTATCCCCTGCGTCATGGAAAATTCGGTGGCGCCGCTCAATGTGCCGTCGCCGCCGATAACCACCAGACCGCATATGTTGTTTTTTCTGCACACCTCCGCCGCCTTTACCATACCCTCGTGCGTTGAAAACTCATCGCAGCGGTCGGAATAGAGAATCGTACCGCTTTTATCGATAATATTGTCAACATCATTTTCATACATGAGTTTCATATTATCGTATACCAGGCCTTTATAGCCCTCATATATCCCCATTACTTCATATCCGGCTTTGCGGGTGGCTAAAACAACCGCGCGTATGGCGGCATTCATTCCCGGCGCGTCTCCTCCCGAAGTCAGGACCCCGATGCGCTTTTTTCTCTCGCTAACCATATTATTCACCTCTGTCATCTCTGTTTTAATTATTATATAATAAGTTTATTATATAAATACGGTTAAATCAAGTAAATTATATTAATTTTCGTATTTTCCGGCATATTGGCTAACAGAAAAAAGCATAGCCGTTTTCGCGCAGCGGCTATGCAGTATTTTCGGTTTTTTTACTTTATTTCGATTGTAGCGCCGGCTTCGGTGAGTTTCTTCTTCATTTCCTCGGCTTCATCTTTGGTTACGCCTTCTTTAATGGCCTTGGGCGCCGATTCAACAAGGTCTTTGGCGTCTTTCAATCCCAGACCCGTGTATTCGCGTACGGCTTTGATAACCTCGAGCTTCTTCGCGCCTATTTCGGCAAGTACAACATCAAACTCTGTTTTCTCTTCTTCCACGGGAGCCGCTGCAGCCGCAACGCCGACAGCCGCTACGGGGGCAGCCGAAACGCCGAATTCGGTTTCAAGCGCTTTGACGAGGTCGGCAAGTTCAAGTATTGTCAGTTCCTTAATCTGATCGAGTATAACGGTTGTTTTTTCGTTAGACATTTTTAATCCTCCGTAATTTCACTTATAAAATATTATGTGATGTGTGCGGTTTATTCCGCGGCTTCGGCTGCGTCGCCGGTTTCTTTGTCGATTTTTGCCTGAAGTACATAGGCCAGCCCGTAAAGTGACGACTGCAGACTGCCCATCATTTTAGCGATAAGATTCTCTTTTGAGGGAATATCGGCAAGCTCCATTACACCCTTCTGATCAAGCACATGTCCTTCGACATAACCCGCTTTAATTTCGAAAGAAGGGATCTTTTCCGCGTATTTGCGCAGAATCTTCGCAGGGGCAACCGGATCGGCGCTGACCGCCAGGGCTGTCATACCGACGAGATGTTCTTTCAGTTCCGAAAACCCGGTTTCATCGCATGCCCGCTGGGTCATGGTGTTTTTATAAACCCTGTAATCCACATCCGCTTTGCGCAGTTCGGTGCGCATGGCGGTATCGTCCGCGACGGTAATACCCTGGTAATTAACCAGCACACCGGCAGCCGATGACTTGATCCTGTCAACCAGCGCGTCCAGTTCTTTTTGCTTTTTTTCCAGTATTTTTGCACTCGGCATTGTATGTTTCACCTCCGAATTTTTGTCAGCGTATTCAAACAAAAACGCCGCAGGCGTAATAAAATATCTGCCGGCGGACTGATATATAAGCGGTCGGAAAAACGCTGTTATGTTTTTTTTGATACCGTTTTTATCTGTGTCCTCGGCAGGAGCGTTTTACACGCGGTTTTATCCGCATGACCTGCTGTCTTTGGAATACCGGGATATTATATCACATTGCGGTGTTTTTGTCAACTGCGCAGATGTCGGATTTTTTCGACAATCTGTTAACTTACTGTTAATTTTAAAGTTTTATATTATATGCCTCTCTCAGTTTCAGTCTTTTGCCGTAATGCAGAACGGAAGCGGAATAGACACGAATTGATATATATGTTGTTATGACAATGGCGGCAATCAGCGCCGCGATTGAAATGACCAGATCAACCGCCGCAATATCACCATTGAGCAGCTTAAACGGTACTATAAACGGGGAGGTAAAGGGGATATACATGACAATTTTTTGAAAGAGGCTGCCGCCGGCATTGATGACCGCCGTAAAATAACCGAGATAAAATGACACCATGGCTATCATCATTACCGGCATCATGGCGGAATTGAGGTCCTCAATCTTACTCACCGACGCGCCGCAAACGGCGTTCATGACAGCATACAGACTGTACCCGAGTATAAAATATAAAAAGATCAGCAGTGCCGACTCGACGGTAAGGGCGGACAGCGAGAGGGGCATACCGCCCAAAGTAAAATCAGCGGGAATCAACAGGTTGTAACAAAGCGTGCCGAAGATTACCGTTCCGGCAAACTGACATAATCCGAGTGCGCCCATGGCGATGCA
>JAQVWU010000289.1 GCA_028709565.1 Eubacteriales bacterium | reverse complement strand
CAGAAATTAATGGCTCATGGCGTTGGATTCGGCCTTAAAATAGTCCCCGAAGGACCAGTTGCCCAGCATCTCAAAAAAGGTCAGATGGAAATCGTCCCCCACCTCGTCGATATCCCCCGTTCTCACACATTTTTGCGCGTTGACAAGGCGGCGTCCGAGGGGATGCCTTTCACCGAGCAGATAGGGTATGAGGGGATGCATGCCCGCCGTTGTGAAAAGCACGCTGGGGTCGTTTTCCGGCAGCAAAGAAGCCGACGCCGTTTCTTTGTGCCCCTTTTCCTTGAAAAATTCGATATACAGTCTTCTCAGCTCCCGCGCTGTCATATAATCCTCCTTAAAATTAATAATAAAAATAAAAAAACCCCGAGTCAAATTAATGACTCAGGACGAACATGATGCCCGCGTTACCACCTGAATTCAGGGATTAGCCCTGCCCTCTGCCGGCACAAAATACCGTTCTCCCTTTGTACGGCGGAGATTCCGTTGAAGCCTACTGAATTTTTTAACCAATCGTTCGGTTCACAGCTCGGAGACCGCTTCCATACTTTCGTCACGAAGGTTTACACCCGCCACCTTCTCTCTGTGCATCGGAAAAGAATGTACTCTCTCTCTTTATTGCCTTTATAATATTCTGTTTAATACTTTATATAATATATATCATATATCCGTCTCAATGTCAATACATCTGTCAATCCAAAGGGAGGAAAAATAAAAATGAATGAACAGGCACTGCTTAGTTTTTACAGGAGTCTGGACCGCTCTTTTTTTGTCGGCGACAATTACAAGGTGCTGGCTCACTATGATTCACCCCTGCCCATCGGCTATGAACAGACCATCTCGCAGCCTTCTTTGGTTTATGAGATGACCCGCCTGCTCTCTCCCGAAAAGGACAGCAGGGTTTTGGAGATAGGCACGGGTTCGGGATATCAGACGGCGCTGCTGGCCGAGTTTGCCGCCGAGGTATATACCGTGGAAAGAATAGAGCCGCTGTCGGAAAAAGCGCGGCAAAGGCTTGCGGCGCTGGGATACGGCAATATCTTCTTCAGGACGGCGGACGGCAGTTCGGGCTGGGAGGAAAAGGCTCCCTTTGACCGCATCATGGTTACCGCCGCGGCCGGGACCAGGCCTGTCGGGCTGATAGATCAGCTGAGCGCAAACGGCAGGATGGTCGTTCCGGTAGGTCCGCCCTCCGTCCAGGACCTGCTGCTTATAACCCGCGACGCACAAGGGAACCTGAGCGAAAAGAATCTGGGGCAGGTGCGATTTGTGGAAATGGTGGGCGATTACGGCTGGCGTTTCTGAACCCTCATAAAAACCCATTCCCCCGCGCAGAATAAAACATATGTAAACAACATCGCTCCCGGCAGATAAATATAATCGGGCAGGTCCGGGAATACGGGTCTGTGCTTTAAATAGAAATAGTTGCCGTCCACCAGCGGATTAATGAAATAGACAAAGACCAGATAGATTACAAAGAACAGAAACGCCTTGTTTTTATCGCCTTTTTTCAGCTTCATGTTATACGCAATCATACCGTAATAGGGCATGAGCGGCGTTATCGTGTGGTTTATTAAAAAAGCTTATACCTATCGCATGCGTTATGCCGTAGACTCTGCTCGGATACAAAAAGCTGGTAAATCCGAACAATCCGAAGTAACAGAGAACGGCATATATTTTTTCGTTTTTGGTTATAAGAAATATAATGCCTAATATAGAACATATACGGCTAATATGAAAGGGCAGCGATTCGGCCGGATCAAAATTCATTAACACAAAATAAGACCCGTACAGCATAATCTGCTGACAAACACTTGCCGCTAAAACTATCTTTGTGATAATATCCCTGTGCTCTTTGATCCGGATTTTAAAAACAAACAACAAAACGCCGGTTATAATCAATCCGGCGATATAGATTAAGTGATCCGCGCCAAAGGGTTTTATATATTCTCCGTACGCCGCCATACATGTTCCCCAATGCTGCCGCTATTCCCGGTCGGCGATATTGTATTTGTCCAACAGCTCGCGCGCGGTGTTTGTTTATATCAACCCCCAAAGCCTGCTGCTGTATTCCGAGGGATTGAGGCCATAATACTTCGCAGCGTCCGCGCCGGAAACTGCCGCTGCCCAGACCGGCAGCATCGGCATTATCTATTACGCTTTAATCGCCGCCTCCGCGGCAACCGCAACGTTACGCAGGAAGAAATAACGAAACCGTGAGAGCAATACCTTTTTATAACCCAGCCGCATGGGATTTTATATATCCCATGCGGCTTTTTGTGTTTTATCCCGTATAAAAATTGCCGTCGCCGTAATAATTATAATATACATCGCTGTATTCGGCCAGTTCCTTCGCGTATGTAAATATGGCAAAAATCAGGAACAGTTTGTGCGAACCGAACAATTCATACACGACAACGGTCTGCCCGTCCACCGCAATCTTCCGCCGTGCAAACAATCCGCTGCCGGCGATGGCCTGCTCCAGCTCCCCGGCGTCTTCGGCCCCGCATATGCCGCAAAGGGAGGGGATGGTAAAGGCGGTCATGTTTGTCCTGACTATCGCGTGCAGCGCGCGGCAAAAGTCGCGGTCGGCGAGCAGGGCGAGGGTTTTTTGGGCGCTGATGTCCCCGGTCAGGCCGCTCCACCCGTTCCGCGGCCTTTTTAATAGCAGGCCGCCGATTTCCTCCCGGTAGTATACAATGCCGTGTTTGCGGATAACGGCGCTTCTCATTCGGTCGTCGTCTTTAAGGGCGGATACATATTCGGCAAAACGCGCGTCAAATGGCTTTGATTTGTCGTGACAGGCACAAGCGACCGACCTGAGCAATCCTTCGCAGGCGCTCGCGAAGACGTCGTCCGCCGAAAACGCCTCCTCCCCGCGGCTTTTCCCGAACAGGGTGTCAACGGTTACCCCCAGTGTGTCCGCCAGAACGGGCAGGAGCATGATGTCCGGCATTGTGGTGCTGTTTTCCCATTTTGATACCGACTGGGAAGAAACGCCGATAACCGACGCAAGCTCCTCCTGGGTCATTCCCTTCGCTTTTCTCAGTTCGGCTATTTTTTCGCCTATAATATTCATATACGATTTACCTCCGTTTTATTTATAATCATATTATAACCGTAAATCCCGCGGCAGTCCATAAATCAAACGGAGAGCCATGAACGCAGCCGGTGACAAGTTCTACTGCCCCGATGTCTGATATTTGTCGATCATATCCGACATATAGAGCTCGAAAGCCGGCCTGTTTGCCTCGTAGTATGATGTGAGGTTGCCGTCGTTGTCCTGAAGGACATAGACGAACATCGACGAGATCGCCCCGCCTCCGAGTTCAACCCCGGCCACCATGACGAAACAGGTGCCTATATGTTTATAGATAATATCGACCATGCGGATATCCCGCTCGTTCTCGAGATATTTGCCCTTGAGTGTCTTTTCATAGTATATCTCGGTTATCGTGCGGTAGGATTCGGCGCACAGGGCCTCAACGGCGGCGCCGATTATGTCGTATTTGTTTGTGTCGGTGGTCACGGGCACGAATATCGCCTCGGCATTCGGGGTCGCCCCGGCCGACAGATATTTATGTTCCTCGCTGAATTTGGGGAACGGGACGATACCGTAGGCGAACTGTGTGTCCCGGAACTCATTGGCGTGGAAGAGCATGCCCATGCTGAACAGCGAACCCTCGCTGATAAAATACTGTTCGGTGGTCTTTCCGGCTCCTGTTTTTGAATACTCGTCGGTCATCATATAGTCCTTGAGCATTTCGCTCCACCTTATCCAGTTCTCGTTGTAAATATCAAGCACCGGCAGCCCGTCCCCATCCCTGCCGGACATGGGAAGCCCGCAGGAAAGGGTGAGGTAGTTTACCCCGGTAAAGATTGAGGTGTGGCGCGCTCCGTAGATGTCATCCTCGTCCCGCCGTCCGTCGCCGTTGAGGTCGCTGTAGGCGCCGGCGCAATATTCGAGAAATTTATCCACCGTCCAGCTGCCGTTCTCCACCGCGTCATACAGGATTGCGGGGTCCGAGTAGAGATTGGTAAACATGTCTTTATTGAAATACGCTGAGGTGGCGCTCATGAGTGCAAACAGCGTGAGGTCCCCGTTGAGCATGTAGCGCTTGGTGGTGTCTATTGATTCTTCCTCTATGTAGGCGTTCCACCACCAGGGCCGATCGGGGTCGATATAAGGAAAACCCATAAGATCGATATAATAGCCCATGAGAGACTGGGTAAAACCGAACT
>JAQVWU010000288.1:3778-4242 GCA_028709565.1 Eubacteriales bacterium | reverse complement strand
GCTGTCGGAACGTTCACATCTGCAGACCGACGGCGGCGGTGTCTGCGGCTCGGTGGTCATGCAGGGGATCGAACTGTTTATCTATGCCGTGTGCCGCGGCTCGGCGGGGAGCGGGCTGTGGCGGGAGTACGGCGTCTGCGGCGACACGCTGCAGCTGGACCGCACCGGGGAACGCTTCGGCGCCCTCTTCGATGTCGCGGGCACCGAAGCGGAGATCTGCCTGAGCATATCGGCAAAGAGCATGGACCACGCGCGGGAGTGCGTGCTCGGCGAGACATACGGCTTTGACGCAGCCGCCGCCCGGGCCCGGGAGATCTGGAACGGCGCGCTGGGCAGGATACAAATCGAAGCGGACGAAGAGATAAAAGCACTGTTCTACTCGAATCTGTATCACTCGCTGATAAAGCCCTCCGACCGCAGCGGCGAGGGGCTCTTCGGCTCGGAGGGTTCTTTTGCCGTCGATT
>JAQVWU010000288.1:0-3768 GCA_028709565.1 Eubacteriales bacterium | reverse complement strand
CCCTCTTCCCCGACATGCGCAAAATAACGCTGGAAACCTTTCTCGCGGTCATGAAGCATTGCGGTATACTGCCCCACAACCTCATGCTCGATGCCAACGTGGGCATTGAGGTCCAACAGGCCCGCTGCCTCGCCCAGCATGTCATCGCCGACGCCTATTTCCGCGGCGGGGCCGACTCTGTTCCCGCAGCCGACCTGATCGCCGCGTCGGTCAAAGATATATTCCGGCCTGAATACGCCGATTTTACCCGGTCTGGCCGCTGCGCCCGCGCCACCCATCAGCTGGATATGGCCGAGGCCTGCCGGTCGGTTGCGATTATAGCCCGGGAGAGCGGAGACGGCGGCACCGCCGACATGCTGAACGCGCTGTATGAACACCGTTTGGGATGTTTTGACCCGGACGGACTCATGCGCGCCGATTCGGCGTATTACGAGGGAAACCGCTGGAACTACTCTTTCCGGCTCATGCACGACATGGAAGGCCGCATCGCCCTGTGCGGACGGGAAAAGTTCGCCGCTTATCTCGACCGCTTCTTCGGCTTCACCCATGCCGGCGACACCGGCGCCCGCTTCGAGGGCTACAATAACGAAACCGACATGGAAGCCCCCTATGCTTACCATTACCTGGGCAACCGCGAACGCCTGTGCCGCGTGCTGCGCGCCGGCATGACATACATGTTCACCGGCGGCCGCGGCGGTATCCCCGGCAACAACGATTCGGGCGCGCTGTCCTCCTGCTATGTGTGGAACGCCCTGGGCATCTTCCCGGTCAGCGGGCAGGATAAAATGCTCATAGGCACCCCTGTCATAAAAAAAGCGACGCTTCATCTTGAAGACGCCGATTTTACGATTATAAACAAAGGGGGAGAGGTCACCCGCAGCGCAACCCTCAACGGCAAAGAGCTGCCCGACATGTCCTTTTCGGTGCGCGACATGATGCGCGGCGGCGAGCTGGTGATCCGGTGATTATGCAACAGAATTTTGGGGGACAGATGGCATGAACAAAAAGAGACGCGGGATTCCCGTAATCGCGCTCATACTCACACTGTGCGCCGCCTCGGGCATTATCATCGGCTGCAGTATAGAAAAACAATCGACTGTTACCGGAAAATTCGGATTTGTTATACCGCTGCCGGCTGGGTTTAATAATAAAGTCGCGGCCGAAAGCGACGAGAACCGTGACAATGAAATCGTCAGCTTTTATCATATCCCCACACGCGGTCATCCCGAATACGGCGGGGAGAACGGCGCGCTGCTCTTTACGATATTGCGGCTCACGGCCGACCGTCTGGTCCCCGAAGAATTTCAGCCGGCAAACGACCGGTTTTTCGCTCAGGGGGACGACTGGTATTATGTGATTTCAAAACCCACCGATGTCCAGTATGTACCGACCGACCAGGCGCTGTCAGCCGAGTATTTTATGCTGCAGGACAAATCGGCAGAAATTGCGCAAAACTTCATCAAGGCGAACGGTCTGGAGCCTTTTACTTCCGACGGTGTCGACGGGGCAAAAGGTTTCGTCCGCAATTCGATAAAAACAGATACTTCAGGTTTTTACATTAAACCCGCTGCCGGGGAGATAAAGCTGGACATAAGCCTGCCCAAAGGGTGGGAGGTATCGCATTTTGACCCCGGTATTAATATCAATGAAAACGGCAAAGCGATTGCGGAAATATCTTTTATCGGGTTCGAGCTATACCCGGACGTGCCGGAAGACCGCTTTTACCATATGGTTTACAGCGATTTTATGAACGGCTCCATGGCCGACTGGGACAGCGGATATAAACCGGGGTGGAATCAGGGCACAACCGTCTCCGCGACCGATAAGGTCAGTGTGAGTATGCCGGAAAACGACACATACAGCTTTTTTGCGGTGCTCGCCTATGATACCGAGTTACTCGCGTATGTTGTGATTTCCTTTGACCGCGATTACCCGGTATCAGAGGAAACGCTC
Source organism: Eubacteriales bacterium (assembly GCA_028709565.1). GTDB lineage: Bacteria > Bacillota > Clostridia > Oscillospirales > CAG-272 > JAQVWU01. The sequence goes on along the minus strand of JAQVWU010000288.1, from coordinate 1,815 downwards.
GCATACATCGCGCGCAGCATAAAACTATCGCCCGCTCCGGCCGCGGCCGAAACAGACGATTTTAGCGATTTAGATAATTTGGTCGAATTGTTTGTCACACCCGTTTACGCCGGCGAACGCGCCGACAAAACCGGCGACACTGAACTGCTCGCGCTGTTTGAAAAATCGTTGTATCCCAACAGCGTGATTATCTGCGACCTGTATATGAACGGCACCGGACTGGACTTCGATTACGATATAAAACATATAACGGATGACAACCGGGCCGATTATACGCTGGTTAAGAACATCGAAAATATCGAAACGCTGAAAAACAACCTCAAAGCCGTCTTTTCCGAAAACCGCCTTGACAGCAGCGTCTATCCGGTATTCTTCGAAGGCGAATTGCCGCTGTTTGTTGAAAACGGCGGAAAGCTGTATTATAACCGCAACACGGGCGGCGCGAGGGCATACAGTCCGGATTACGCAAAGGCGGCGGTGCTGAGCAAATCGGCGGAGCGTTTCACCGTGGAACTGCCCATGACCGCCCCTGACAATCCCAACGGCACGCCGTTTATCTACAGCATCGTAAAACAAAACGGCATGTGGGTATTCGACAGGAATTTTTGGTTTGACTATGAACCGTAGGAATAGGCATCCGCTAATCTGATGTTAAACGGCTTTTTCATCATATGACTTTAAATATGTGCTATTATGATCGCTTTTTCAACCATTTCAACCATATTGTTATATTTTCAAAGAAGAACCAGACAGACGCTTTAAATCCTCTTAAACGGGCACATTCCGGTATTAAATTAAATTCAACCTTCCGTTCCCGATGCCGATTCTTATTCTTCCCTGAGAGCATCGATGAATTTGTCTATGGCGGCCTGGGCGGTCACCTCGGCCGCGGCGTATTTTGACGCGAAGTCGCGGGTTTTGGAGGTGGTCATGGACTGGAAGGTAGCGGAGAATCCGCCCCACTCGAATACCGCGCCCAGGTCATACAGACGGGAGGCGAAGAGCAGGTCGAGCATGGCTTCCGAGTCGGTGTCGCGCAGCGATTTGCCCTTGAGGGTGATGTCGTAATAAGCCGGGGTCAGGGTATCCATCGAAAAGGCCGCCAGCGCCTCGGTCAGAATGCCGGTGCGGGACAGGTCGGTGTTGGTTATGGGCACGGCGTACACGTTGCAGTTGTAGATACTATAACTGCCGTAATAGTGCTCCTGGCTTTCCCGCAGCTTGGGCGCCGGCAGAATACCGAAATTCACGTCGTAGCTGCGCAGCAGCTCGATGACCTTCATGCTGCCCATGTAGAACAGCGACAGCCCTTCGCCGAAGTTGGGCACAATGCACTCGTTGAATACATGGCTGTACGAGCCCTTGACGGTGTTGCTGAGCAGCGAGGTCGTTTGGTCCAGCATTATATCAAATACCTTTTCCAGGGCCAGCATGTTGTCCTCGCTGTAAATGGAAAGCACAGGCAGGTCGTCGTCGTCCTTTGAGGTGATGCGGGCGCCCGAACCCACCAGCAGCGCATAGGTATTGTAGGGCTCGCCCACATATGCCCACTGGTCGAAGTCGTCCATCTGGCCGTTGCCGTCAAGGTCGGCGGGTATCGGCTTCATCATGTCATACATCTTGTCATAAGTCCATCTGCCTGAGGTCACCGCGTCATAGGGCGAGTCCAGATTGTATTTTGCGGCCATGTCCTTGTTGAAGGCGATAACCCAGGTGCCGGCGTTGTCCATGACCGAGATATCTCCGGTCATCGTGTATATCCTGTTCATTACCGACAGTCCGTGGATGAGGCTCTGATCCCACCAGGGCATCTCA
>JAQVWU010000287.1 GCA_028709565.1 Eubacteriales bacterium | reverse complement strand
ACGATAAGCAAGCCTCTGTCCCGCGCCCTGCGCGCGGCGGCGTCGATTTTATCGGCTATAGCCGCGCATCTGGCCGTCGCGCCCGATGACCAGTGTCTGTCCCACATGTCCACGATAATCAGCGCCGATTCGGAGGGATTAAAACTCTCTTCCTCCTCTCTTACCGTCCAGTTTGCGTAGCCGTCCCCGTCGGTTGTCAGTTCCCGGCGTCTCAACAATAAGCTGTACATAAGCCACCTCCGTGTTATATAATTTTTATCCTGATTATTTTAACCATTATATTCTGTCAGGTTTAAAACGGTTTAAATTTCTGTCAACAAACGGTGAATAAATATGCAGATGCTGGAAATGGCGATAAATAAAATGTATAATAATCTGACCGAATATATACGGGGGTAAAACAAATGGAGAAAAGACGGATTGCCGGCGGCATCAGCGTCAGCCGCATAGGCATTGGGTGCTGGTCCTTCGGTGGAGGCGCATACTGGGGCCCGCAGAGTCAAAAGGATGTGGAAACGGTGGTTCACCGGGCGCTGGACGGGGGCATTAATTTTTTTGACACGGCAAGAATGTACAACGACGGCGACAGCGAAAGGTCCCTCGGGGCCGCCCTTAAAAACCGCAGGGACCGGGCGGTGATTTGTTCCAAGGTTTCTCCCGCCAAAGCCTACTATGACACCCTGCGCGCCGAATGCGACCGGTCGCTGGCAGGGATAGGCACCGACTATATAGATATATATATGCTGCACTGGCCGATAAACCACATGAGCGTGAAGCATTTCACCTCCGACCCGGCGGTCATCGCCAATCCCCCGACGCCGGCAGAGGCCTTTGCCGCGCTGTCCGATCTGAAAAAAGAAGGGAAAATCCGCGCGATAGGGGTAAGCAACTTCGGTGTTAAACAAATGACCGAAGCCATATCCCTTTGCCCCGATATGTGCGTAAACGAGATAACCTATAATATTATCTCCAGGGCAATCGAGACCGAGATAATGCCCTTTTGCGTAAACCACGGCATAGCGCTTATTACATCCATGACGCTCATGCAGGGTATTCTGGCCGGTTCATATAAAACAGCGGAAGAGATACCGCCGCATCAGGCGCATTCCAGACATTTTAAAAACGAGAGGGGACGGGGCACATCGCGCCACCGGGAAGAGGGCGCAGAGGAAGAAATCTTTAACGTTTTGCGAATACTGCGGGATATTTCCGCACAACTCGGCATAACGCCGGCTCAGCTGTCGGCCGCCTGGGTACTCGCCAACAAAAACGTCGACTGCGCCCTGGTTGGTTCCCGCAGTGAATACCAGCTTGCACAGAATATGGCGTCGGCCTCGGTTATACTGCCCGATGAGATAACCGAACAAATAAACGCGGTAAGCCTCCCCGCGCTGAAAAAACTCGGCAGCAGCGCGGATTATTACGAAAATTCCGCCGGCAGCCGGATATACTGAGTATGATTTGTATCCCGCGTACACATGATATTCCAATGTAATAAAAATAAATAAAAAGAGGTGCTTTTAAAATTGAAAAAACATATAAAAAACAATGTGTTTTGGGTCGGTAAGGTTGACTGGGAACTTCGCAAGTTTCACGGAGACGAATTATCCACGCATAAAGGTTCGTCCTACAATTCATATCTGATCCGGGAAGAGAAAACGGTGCTCATCGACACGGTCTGGCTGCCCTTTGCCAAAGAATTCGTCGATAATCTGGCAACAGAAATCGACCTGAACGAAATTGATTATATCATTGCCAACCACGGTGAGGTTGACCACAGCGGGGCGCTTTGCGAGCTGATGAAACATATTCCGGACACACCGATATACTGCACATCAAACGCGGTAAAATCCCTTAAGGGACAGTACCATTGTGACTGGAATTTTAAAACGGTAAAAACCGGAGACAAGCTGGATATCGGCAGCGGCAAAGAACTTATCTTTGTGGAAATGGCCATGCTCCACTGGCCGGACAGCATGGCAACCTATATGACCGGGGATAATATACTGTTCAGCAATGACGCCTTCGGTCAGCATCTGGCAACCGAGGCGCTGTATAACGACCGGGTCGACCAGGGCGATTTATTCAATGAATCGGTCAAGTATTTCGCCAATATACTCAATCCCTTCAATCCCATGCTGAGAAGAAAACTGGATGAAATCATCGCGCTGAACCTGCCGATAGAGATAATCGCCACCAGTCACGGTGTGATCTGGCGGGACAACCCGATGCAGATTGTCGAAAAATATGTTCAGTGGGCACACGATTACCAGGAAAACCAGATTACCGTCATCTATGATACCATGTGGAACGGAACAAAACTGCTCGCGGAGAAAATTGCCGAGGGCATCGGCCAGGCAGACCGAGACGTGGTCGTGAAGGTGTATAATCTGGCGAAGAGCGACGCCAACGACCTGATTACCGAGGTTTTCAAATCCAAAACCGTCGTAATCGGTTCGCCGACAATGGCAAACAACGTCCTGCATTCGGTGGCGGGTTTTATGCATCTCATGAAGCAGCTCAAGTTCAAAGGTAAAAAAGCCGCGGCATTCGGCTGTTACGGCTGGAGCGGCGAATCGGTAAAGCTAATAAACGAATCAATGGCAAACGCGGGTTTCGAGGTTATATCCGAGGGCTACAGAAACCCGTGGAACCCCGACGCCGACGCACAGGAAGCGGCCGTAGATTTCGGCAGAACGGTAGCGGCAATGTAAGTAAAAATAAAATATCACCGGACTGCAGGCCAGGAAACAGACAGCTTGGCCTGCAGTTTTTTTAAACATTTTATGAATTTTGCCCAAGGTTATTGACATATTCCGGAAACGGTGTATAATAAGAATAGATGGCATATGCCAATAGCTATAAGGAGGTGCATAACATGCCGGGAAGAGACGGAACCGGCCCAATGGGCGCCGGATCAATGACCGGAAGGGGTTTTGGACCCTGCGCGGGCGCCGGCGCGGTAAAGCTCGGTGCAGGTCTGGCAATCGGGTTAGGTCTCGGTCTTGCCTGCAGACGCGGTTTCGGCAGGGGTTTTGCAAATAACCGAACCTCCCCAAAAACGCAAAAAAAGCTGCTCAATGAACAGAAGACCATGCTGCAGGACCGACTCGAAGCCATAGAAAAGCAACTGGAAAACCTGTAACGGGAATCAGAGACAGCCGGATTCTTTGTGATTAGAAACAGATTGGAAACAGATTGGAAACTGATTAAAAACTGATTAGGAGGGGATAAAATGTGGCCAGACCGATGAAGCGCAGAAAGATCTGCTGTTTGCCTGAGAGCAGCAGATTTGGCCCTCTTGATTCGCCCGCGGAGCCGAAAAACCGCGTAATTATGACCGTTGATGAGTATGAAACCGTCAGGCTGATCGACCTGGAGGGCTTTACACAGGAGGAATGCGCCGGGCAGATGAATGTAGCCCGCAGTACCGTTCAGGGCATTTATAATGATGCCAGAAAAAAGCTGGCTGAATCATTGGTCAACGGAAAGATACTGTCAATCGAAGGCGGCGAATACCGTCTATGTGACGGGGTAGGCTGCGGCCGCGGCTGTCACAGACGCAGGCGGGACCGTAACTTTACGGACGGCGGGGTTTGAATTGTGCCAAACATTAATCCCTTCATAACGGCAATCGTCCAAATAGTCCATATTGTCCCAATAGCCCTAATAATTATTGTTTTAATTAAACGGAGGATTTCTTATGAAAATTGCAATACCTGTAGATGAAAAAAGTTTAAAATCCAATGTATGCGCATCCTTTGGGCGTGCCCCATATTTCCTTTTCTATAATACACAGACAAAGGAAAGCTATTATCTTGACAACTCCGCCGTTGCCAGTCAGGGCGGAGCGGGCATCAGAGCCGCACAGGTAATAGCGGATCACGGGGTTAAAGCACTGCTGACCCCGCGCTGTGGTGAAAACGCCGAAAAGGTGCTGAGCGGCGCCGAAGTATTGATTTATAAGTCAACACAAAACACGGCACAGGAAAACATTGACGCTTTTCTGGATGACCGGCTCAGTCTGCTGAATCATTTTCACGCGGGGTTTCACGGACACGGAGATAAATAACATGAGAATCGCTGTGCTCAGCGGCAAGGGCGGCACAGGAAAAACGCTGGTATCGGTAAATTTAACCGCGGCGGCGGAAAGGTCACTGTATATTGACTGTGATGTTGAAGAGCCAAACGGGCATCTGTTTTTTAAGCCTGAAGGAGTTCAAGAGGAAGAAATATCAGTAAAAATTCCAAAGGTGAATAATGAACTGTG
>JAQVWU010000286.1 GCA_028709565.1 Eubacteriales bacterium | reverse complement strand
TCTTAGGTGTAATATTTTCCTTATACGGATTGTTATAAAACAAGATCCGGTCATCAATCATAAATCAAAGCATGGGCAGAATTATGATTGACGCTTTTGATTAACGCCGCTCTATTCGCCGAAAAACCCGCCCAGCACTGCCGGGAAATCGTCTCCGCCGGTCATTATGTAGCGGCAGGGATAATCGAAATTGCCTACCGTTTCATACCAGCCGAAAGTGAAGGCATATTCTTCCCTGTTGTTGCCCGGCAAAAATACGATTTTGAAGACCGATTGGGCGCCGTTATATAAAACAACCGAGTAATAAAAACCGTAATAACCCCTGGCGCTTACCGGATTGTCACCGGCAACCGTCTTCAGGTATGCGATGATGCTGCCGACCGCTTCCGCGTCGTCAATCGTCACCCTTTCGCCGTTCGTTCCGTCAATCAGTTCGGCCGAGGTTACACCGCCGAAATCGTAGTCTGCGAAATCAATAACACCCAATCCGCCGGCCGAAAAGGGCTGAAGTCGGTTGTCGGCGATAAAAGCCTGCCTGACCTCTTCGATTTTATCCTCAAGCAGCGCGTATTGCGCCGCCGTCTTTTCGTCCGATACATCCGCTTCAAGGCTTGTGGGATGGGTTATGGCATAATACCAGCTGCCGTCGGTGGCAAAATACTGCGTTCCGCCGGGATTGTACGCGTCGGGGATTATCTCCTCTTCGGTACAGCGCGTTATCGAGAAAAGCCAGCCCATGGTTGGATATTTTTCCCGGGTCGCGTCGTGATACAGCGTTATAATCGTGTTTTCTCCGAGATCGTCCTCCGGCGCCGCCGTTACCTTTCCGCTGTAATATTCGGGCAGCGCAACCCTCAGTCCGTATCGTTCATATATGTTTGCATCGGTTTTGCTTATGTTTCTGTCGCTTTCGCAGCCGGCTGCAATTGCCAAAATTACAACCAGAATAAAAACGAGCGGTTTTAGCTTTTTCGGGCTCATGATATCCTCATTCCTTTCACACGTTACGCTATAACGGCCGTTCTGTTCGCAAGCAGGTTAATAAACGCTGTTTTTTGATCTTCCGGCAGAAATGATTCGTTTATCATTTCCCCGAACCGGTTATGCATGGAAATCAGCATATCGGTCATATTTTTCGCGGCCTTTTCGGAGATGCCGCAAGCCTCGGCAAATATACAGAAGTCCTTTTTGCCCAAATTTCTCTTTTTGCCGTTCATTGCGAGGGCAAATTCCTCGGTGTCCTCCGGCATGATTACGCTGACGGGCAGCATATCATAGGCGGGGGAAAGGATATACCGGCCGCCGCCCTCGTCCGTCTCAATCAGCGAGAAGTTTTTAAGATGCATATCGGAGTTGCCTATGAGAAAGGAAAAAACAAGGCGCAGATACAGCTCGGTCAGGTCAATACCCTGTCTTGAGGAATACCTTTGGATGATCTTTGCGCAGCGCTCATAGGAACCGCGGTATTTATCCTGTGTAAGCCGTAAATCCAGCTGGCAAAAATCTTCCATGGCAAGCATTCCAACCGGCGCGTCTTTTTTTATAATACGGTCAACCCGTTTGGTAATATAGGCCAATGCGTTCCCGGTTTTGATAAGCGCGTGGGGCACGGTCCGGATACCGCAGGCTTCCGCCATGCGCATGGCGAGGTGTTCCGATTCGGGCAGGGCAGCGAATTCCGAAACCTGAGGCTTTAAAATATACCCTGTAGGATAATTCACAAGCGTCATGCGGGGTTTGCCGTCCGATATCAGGTGCAGAGACAGCTTTTTTTGCACACCCGTTACCGTGTATCCCCTGCTCGCGCTCTCCATGGCAAGCAATTCCAGCGTGTCGTTGGAAATGTCAATCTCCGGCAATTGCTCCGTATCAAAAAAGCGCCTGATACATACCCTGTGCCAGCCGGTATCGTCCGCGCTGCCGGCCATTTTATTTCCGCAGCAAAGGCAGTTCATGGCTGTTCCTCCCTGATGCTGACGTTGCCTATACTGTCCCGGCAGGCTACCAAAAGCAGACCGAAGCGGTCGCTGCGGTCTATCTTCCAGTTGCGGCTGACGACATCCAAAAGCCAGCCTTCCGGAATAAGACCGTCAAAAAACGAGAATATGGTTTTGGATGTATAGGCTTTCCCGTTCAGGAGCAGCGTGAGCGAAACTGCCGAAGCGTCGGGCAGCGCAAGATAATCCGTGTCGTAGAGAAAGGAATAGCCCGCGTCGGTCTCACTGAGCCGCCCGGCATATGTATTTCTTACGTATACATATGCGGTTCTGAACGCCGGTGTCATTCTTCATCCTTCCTTCCCGGAACTGCCTTCATACCGAACATCGCAAGCGCCTGATTGACCTTATCCATGCGCACGGTCTGCTTACCCTGTTCCAGCTCCCGGACAAAACGAAGCCCGAGACCGGACCGCATGGCGAACTCTTCCTGCGTGAGTCCGGCGGCTTTTCTGTTTTTCTTAATATAATCAGCAATATTATTCATAAACATATTATATACCCTATCGGGGTTATTGTCAATATTAAATATAATTTATGCACCCTCTCGGGTATAATATATCATGTGATAACTTTATTATACCCGAAAGGGTGCAGTTTCATTCAATTATATTCAATTATATATAATTATTTTTAAATATACGGATTGTAAAAATATAAATTAAAATCCATCCCCCGCTATTCCGCCCGTTCGGTGCCGGTGTAGTCGGCGCTGAGCAGCTGTCCTTCTTCGAGGAGCAGATGTCCCGATTTGTAGGTCCCGCCGTCGACGGTCAGCGCCAGGTGTTCGGCGTCATAATAACGGCAGAAGGTGTTGACAATACACTGCAGGATAAGCGATTCATACATGGCGCCGGCGTTCATGCCGCTCACGAAGGCTTCGCCCACGTCCAGGCGCACGACATTTTCCGTATCCAGACCCAGGCTGTTTATCTCCAGACCGTCGGAAAAGCCGCTGGGGTCGGCTTCTCTGTATGCCGCCGCAAGGGTGCTGCCGGTATCGCCGCGGGTAGTGAAGGTCACCGGTATTTCCCGGTAATACAGAATATAGCTGTCCGCGTCGGGATAATAAAAGGCAACCGAACGTTCGTACCGTTCGTATGACGTTTCTTCGTCGTTTATTTTTAAGGAAACTTCCGGTTCGGTGGCTGCGGACGCCTCGGTTTCAGCCTTTCCGGTCTCTTCTGTCTTTTCTGTCTTTTCGGTTATAATCAAGCGGCAGGAAAGGGCGGACGCCGACATCAGCAGCAGGACCGCAAGCAGGACAATCTTTATTTTTTGCATACTCACTCCGTTTCTTTATATTTGTTTACAGGTTGTCGTATACCCTGCGGAAATGGTAGCCGTAGATGGTGTAGCGTATGGCCAGCGGGAACAGTCTGGGCCGCCTGATCAGCGCCCAGAAAAACAGCCTCCAGTAATAAAACCGCTCCCTGCCCAGAATACCCAGGCGCACGATGGATTTGAGCAACGCCATGACATTGACCGGCTTGAGTTTGGGGTTTGCCGAAGGCCCCTTGAAATCCCTGAGGAAATTGTAGACGCGGCGGTAAAAATATTTCGGCGAATAGAGGGTGGTCACTACCCTCCGGTAGCCGCTGAGCAGCAGATTCTTGTCCATCCTGGGCATGAAGTTCATGGTACAGTCGGTATTGTCGCCGCCGAACTCCTCGGTGATGCGCCCCTCGCCCCGCAGCCGCCGGTACAGACCGGTGCCCCGGGGGGCGTTGAGCAGCCCCACCATGGCGGTCACAATGCCGCTCTCCTGAATGAACTTCACCATTCGGGCAAAGATGTCCTCCCTGTCGCTGTCAAATCCCACGATAAAGCCGCCCTGGACTTCCAGACCCGCCCGCTGGATTTTTTTCACGCAGGCAATAAGATCTCTGTTCTTATTCTGCGTCTTGCGGCACTCGGCAAGGGCCGCTTCGTCGGGCGTTTCAATGCCCACAAAGACCGAGCCGAATCCGGCTTCCACCATGGCAGTCATGAGCCCGTCGTCGTCGGCCAGATTGACCGACGCCTCGGTGAGGAATGTAAAGGGACGTCCGTGTTCCTCCATCCATGACGTCAGCGCCGGCAGCACCCCGCCGGTGATCTTTTTTTTATTGCCGATGAAATTGTCATCCACAAAGAATACGCTGCCCCGCCATCCGGTACGGTAGACGGCATCAAGCTCGGCCAGCAGTTGCCCGGGTTGTTTGACCCGGGGGATATTGCCGTACAGCGCGGTGATATTGCAGAAGTCACAGTTGTAGGGGCAGCCCCGGGAATACTGGATGTTGAG